>JAITDS010000010.1 GCA_031282435.1 Spirochaetaceae bacterium | reverse complement strand
CGGTGGGGCTTATTGTGTTTCTGCGCAAAAACCCCAGAACGCCGCGGCCGGCTTTGGTGCTTTGGCGGCGAAAACCGCGCCCAAATCTGTAAATTCCATAATATTTCCCGTAAGTTAGTGCTTTTTTCTTGTAAATAGCAAAAGAAAAACCTTGCTGGCGGGTAAAAAGTAAGGCTGTAAAGCGGCTGGATGTCTGCCGGAAGGCCGGCCAATGAAAAAAAACTTGTTTTCTCGTAAGTAAAAACCCGTTTCCTTGTAAACGGCAACGGATGAAACCGCCGGTGGGTTGACGGAGGGGGGTAAAATAACTAGTATATGCTTTATGAATATATCAACGTATACGGTAAAACCGAAATTACCCGCTTCATTAAAGCCGCTGGAAGAGATTGCCCGCAATCTTTGGCTTTCTTGGAATTATGACGCCGTTCAGCTTTTTATAAGGCTGGATTATAAGGCGTGGATGGATACTTATCAAAGTCCGATGAAAACTTTGGGCAAAGTGAGTCAGGCCAGACTTGCGGAAGTCGCCAAGGACGACTCGTTTATCGCGGCGCTTAATTCTGTTTACGAGCAGTTTTTAAAATATAAAAAGCGTGAAACATGGTATAAAGGGCAGCGCAAGGATGTTGTAGGCTATTTCTCGATGGAATACGGGATGGATGTATCGCTTCCGATATATTCCGGCGGACTCGGCATCTTGTCCGGCGACCACATGAAAACTTCGTCCGATTTGGGACTGCCTCTTGTCGGCATGGGCATACTCTACCGGCAGGGGTACTTTCAGCAATATTTGAACGCGGACGGCTTTCAGCAGGAAAGTTACCCGGAAAATGACTGGTACAATATGCCTGTTGAACTGAAAACGGGTAAAGACGGGAAACCGTTGATGATTTCGGTTGATTTGGCCGGACGGGAGGCTTCCGCCCAGATTTGGGAAGTAAAGGTAGGGCGCAGCTCGCTGTATCTTCTTGACACAAATATTGATGAGAATCCGCCCGATTTCAAGATTATCACTTCGGCGCTTTACGGAGGTGACAAGGAAACCCGCATACAGCAGGAAATATTGCTTGGCATAGGCGGCTACCGCGCCTTTCGCGCTCTTGGAATAAATCCTGCCGTAACTCACATGAATGAAGGACACGCCGCTTTTCTCGCTCTTGAACGTCTTAGGGAATTAATAACGGAAAAAGGCTTTTCGTTTGACGAGGCAAAAGAAGCGATTTGGCCTACCAACATTTTTACGACGCACACTCCGGTACCGGCGGGTAACGAGCGTTTTGATGTGGCGCTTTTGGAAAAATATATGCGTCCTTGGACGGATATACTTGGAATCTCTTGGGAGACCTTCCTTGGACTTGGACGGGAACATCCGACCGATAAAAGCGAACAGTTTTGCATGACGGTTTTGGCGCTTAAGTTTTCCGCCTACGCAAACGGCGTTTCCGCCCTGCACGGCGTTGTCTCGCGTGAAATGTGGCAGGGTCTTTGGCCCGGACTTCCCATTGATGAAGTGCCTATAGGTCATGTTACAAACGGCGTTCATCCCAAGACGTGGATAACGAGCGGCATGAGTTCATTGTTAGACCGTTACTTTGGGCCTAATTTTAACGAAAAGCCTTACGACCTTTCAGTTTGGAATCGTATGGAACACATTTCCGATGAGGAATTGTGGCGCACGCACGAGCGCCGGCGCGAGCAGCTTGTCCGCTTTGTCCGGGACAGGCTTAAAGAACGTTATAAACGTTCCGGCGCGAATGAAAGGCATATAAGTCAGGCGGAGGACGCTCTTTCGCCGTACGCGCTTACTCTTTGCTTTGCCCGCCGTTTTGCTACTTACAAGCGCGGAAATCTGTTGCTGCGCGATCCCGACCGCCTGTTGCGCCTGCTGCGCGATAGCGAGCGTCCTATACAGCTTGTTTTTGCGGGCAAGGCTCACCCGCACGACATACCCGGCAAGGAATTGATAAAAAATATCATTCACTTTGCGGAACAGAATGATATTACAAGCCGCATTGTGTTTGTGGAAAACTACGATATGACTGTCGCCCACTACCTTGTTTCCGGCGGGGACGTGTGGCTCAATACACCGCGCCGTCCTATGGAAGCAAGCGGCACAAGCGGCATGAAGGCGGCGATGAACGGCGTTCTAAACTGCTCCATACTTGACGGCTGGTGGGACGAAGCGTACAACCCCAACGTAGGCTGGGCTATTGGACACGGCGAATATTATGCCGATGAGGAGTTGCAGGATGATATAGAAAGTAAGGCTCTGTACGATCTTTTGGAACGGGACATTATTCCGCTGTTCTATCAGCGTGGCCGCGACAACCTGCCCCGCGAATGGATAAAAATGATGAAAGCCTCCATGCGGGAAATCGGCCCTTCAATGTCTAGTCATCGTATGCTGTTAGATTATTCCAATAAGTTTTACTTCCCCGCGATTAAGAGCTATCAACGCATCGTAAAAACGAATTATTCCGACGCGAAGTCGCTTGCCGCGTACTTTGCGAAACTGAACGATTCGTGGGGAAAAATACGGATAGGCGAGATAAAATCTAACGCCAAGCCTGTAATGCAGCGCGGCGACTTCATCACTATAAACACTTATATAGAACTTGGTGAACTTAGGCCGGAGGAGGTTGAGGTTGAACTTTACTGCGGTATGGTGTCGAACCAGAAAAACATTGAAAACGCCCGCCGTTGTGAGATGAAGAGCGTCGGCAAGGAAGGAAACGGTTACAGTTATCAAGTGCGTATAGAATGTATGGATACCGGTATGCAGGGTTACACTGTCCGCATACTGCCAAAACATCCGGCGTTAGTTCATCCGTACCGTTCCGGTTTTATTAAGTGGGCTTAACTATTAATGCCGGCGGCCGGCGGCATTACCGGTTTTTGGATATTATAATGGCATTTTTCGTTACGACGCTCGTTCTGAGCAACGTTGCGTCGTCGGCGAAAATTGTTAGTTTAGGATTTTCAATTTTCGGTCTGCCGCTCGCGTTTGACGGCGGTACGTTGCTGTTTCCGCTTTCTTATGTTTGCGGCGACATTTTAACGGAAGTATACGGTTTTAAGGCGGCGCGGCGCGTTATTTGGACGGGTTTTTGCGCGCTGGCTTTAAGCTCTTTCGTATTTTTCCTGCTGCGTCTGCTACCTGCGGACGCGGTTTGGGAAGGCAGCGCGGGTAGCGCCGCCTATGATGCCATTTTAGGCGGTATGAGTACGGGCGGCATAGCTTTGGCCAGTCTTGCCGGTTACTTTGCGGGAGAATTTTCAAACTCCGTAATCCTTTCCAAAATAAAAATCGCGATGAAAGGACGATTGCTTTTTGTTCGCACAATAAGCAGTACGCTGATAGGTGAATTGTTGGACAGCGTGATTTTTGTTTTTATCGCCAGTCTGACGGGTGTTTTTGGCTGGGAGCTTTTTTTTACTCTTATAGTAACAAACTATATGCTTAAATGCTTGATAGAAATTTTGATGACGCCTGTAACCTATCTAGTTGTTGGAAAACTCAAACGGGCGGAAGGCGTTGACGCATATGATAGAGGCGTTGTTTACAACCCTTTTGCGGCTTAAGTGGCTGGAAAAAACGCCGGTTTTTTCGTCCGCACTTAATCTTTTATCTTATTTTCCGATATATTAAAGGTGATGAAGGTTATTATCGACGGTGCTGAAGCTGATGTTAAATTTGAAAAAGAAAAAACACTTGGCGAGGCGCTGTCAAGCATCGAAAACTGGATTAATGAGAGTGGTTTTTGTCTGAGTCGTGTATCTGTCAACGGCACGGACGCTGACACGGGAAATCTTTTTTCCAATAACATTGACGACATAAAGAGTCTTGACATAGTTACAAGACCGCTTGCGGTATTGTATAGCGAAGCTTTGTCGGAACTTATAAAAACGCTTGACGCATGGCGGAATGAAACCGGCAGACGTGAAGCGATTGAAGCGGAATATAAAGAAAGCCCGTCGTACAGTTTTCTTGCCGACTATGACAAAAGGCTTTTTATTATTTTGTACGATGGAAATTTGAGCAGATACTTTTCGGACGAATCTGTGAAAAAAACTTTAGAGGCGGCGCGGCAGCGTTTATCAGAAGCCGAAAATCCGGCGGCGGCATTTTTGGATATGGAGAGCGACTTAGACGAAGAGGTCGGGCGTTTACAGGATTTGCAGCTTGATCTTCAAACCGGAAATGATAAGCGCGCGGCGCAGACGGTTGAAAAGTTCTCGGATATTACACAAAAAATAATAAGATTATTCCCGCTGTTAAAGTACGCGATGATAAAAAAAACAGACAAAGTTTTAATTTTGTTTGATGAATTTAAACCGGCGTTAGAAGAATTTCTAACAGCTTATGAAAATGAAGATATGGTATTGTCCGGCGATTTAGCGGAATATGAGATAGCGCCCCGCATAAAAGAGATATACGCGGCGCTTAAAGAAAGTTTATTTGTGCGGGAATGAGGCGATGAATAATTTATATTTACTGCAATCCATTATGCAGTTTAAAATACAGTCAAATCCGTCGGATACGGCCGGTTTCCTTATCGCTTTTGTAGTGCTGGCGGCTTTAATTATTTTTTTGAATGTTTCAAGAAAAATAAGAAACAGCGCTGTTTTTAGAGGCGAGGGCGTAGTTATACCTAAGAAACCCCATATACATATTGATAAGGATTTTTATCAAAAAGTAAAGTTTATAGGGTTAGATAAAAGAGAAACCGCTTTTTTAGAAAAAATATTAGAAGAATCTGATGAAGATCCGTTTACTGTTCTGCAAAACAGTGCTAAAACGGATGAATGTTTTAAGCAAATGCACGATAACATTATTCGTGAAAAACACGGCGAAGACGCTATTCCGGAATTGATGGATTTATTTTCTATCAGAAACGCGGTTGAATACTTTTACGCTAACGAGGCAAAACCATACAGTAAGAACGTGATAAGAAACTACAGGCGCAGGAATATAAACTGTGTTATTATTTTTTATTTGGTGATAACTATAAAGCAGCGCTCAAAATTTACAACTCAAAAAAAACTTGTTGTGGAAGATGACTGCAAATATTTAGGAAATATGATGAACATTTCACAGGGCGGCTGCGCTATAAGCATGAAGCAGTATGTAAAAGCGGGGCAGATGATAAAAATAGAATTTACGATAAACATGAATAAAATTACAGCGTTAGCTCAAATCTTACGCCTAAATAAAAACGTCGACAACTGGATTTATCATATAAAATTCTTGCGTCTGTCAAAAAAATCTTTGGTGGCGCTGAACGAGTATATTTTTGAATACTAATGATTTTTTAGCGGGAGCGGGAACTTAAGTTTCCGGACGACCATATTGTAAAAGAGGTAGTAAAATTATGACCATTGTAGAAATAAAAGATATGGTGCGCAAAGATGTTCCAATTTATTACAGGCGTGTATATACGGGCAACGCGGTTGTAGAAATAGCAGGTAAAAAAGAGAATATGCGTACCGATTGGACAATAGAAACTACACCGTTAGGTACTAAAGAAACAACGATTGTTCTAGCCGATAAAATTGATTATCCGCTGCTTCCGCTTATTAAGGAACTAAAGAAAAAAATTGAATACCTCGATTCCGAAGGAAAATTGCCGTTATAAGAGCGGCGTATTTCAAAAATACGCCGCAAAAAGCGCCGAGGGAATAGGCGGTTCAGTTTTTATCACTAATTCTTATGATGAAACATTCGAATTGGGCGCTGAATTGGGACGTTTTTTAGAAAAAGGCGGCGTTGTCGCGTTGGAAGGCGCTCTTGGGGCCGGTAAAACCTGTTTTTGTGCCGGGATTTGTCATGCGCTTGGCGTAAAAGAGGCGGTAACCAGTCCCAGCTACACAATAATTCACGAGTATGAAGGCGTTTTACCCGTTTACCACATTGACGCATACCGGCTTTCCGGCGCGGAAGACTTTGAAAATTTAGGCGGCGGCGAAGCGCTTGAAAGCGGCGGATTGAGTCTTGTAGAATGGAGCGAGCGTATAATTTCATCTCTTCCGCCGGATATTGTCCGTATAAAAATAAAAATTACTGATGATGGTAAGCGCGAGATAACTGTTAAAGGGATAGAACTAGCATGAATATACTTGCGATTGATACGGCTACGGAAGTATTTTCTGTTGGAATATCTACTGCCGCCGGAAATTTTTGTTTCGAAGCGGAGGCGGGAAAAAGCCATTCAGAACTGCTTTTTGACGCGATTGACGGCTTAACACGGCTTGCCCGCATTGAGCGGGAGGATATAGACGTTTTTGCCTGCATTAAAGGACCCGGTTCTTTTACGGGGCTTAGGATAGGTTTTGCGGCTGTAAAAGGGCTGGCACTGTCTCTTGGGAAAAAGATAATCTCCGTGCCAAGCCTTGACTGTATGGCTTACCGCTTCAAAAGTTTTACGTTTCTTTGCGTCCCTGTTCTGGATGCCAAACAACACCGTTTTTTCGCCGCGTTTTACCGGAATGGCGAGCGGCTTACGGATTATATGGATTGTACGGCGGAAGAGCTTGCGCGTGGTATAACAGAATATTTAGGCAGAGCAGCGCCTTCAGAGCCGCGTATAGCGTTGCTTTGCGGCGGCGGCGCGGAACTTGCGTACAATGCGGTTTCCGGCTTTTTATCCGGCGTGAATCTTCTGTCGGATGATTCACGCACGGGCAGGGCACCGTTGCTATTGCAATATATTAGAAAATCCGGTATGTTGAAAAATAGTGAAGACGAGCGGTTTTCCGCGCCGTTGTATATTCGTAAAAGTGATGCGGAAATTAAACGAGCGTCCGCCTTAAACTAAAAACACGCTCATATTATTATAAAAAGTAGAAAGCATGATAAATTCTAGAACGGGTGCAAACCCTGCCCTTGATAAGGGCGCGGCGGACTATTTGCCCGCCGGACAAGACACGATAAAACCGGCAGGCCATGCTAAAACACCTCCCGCGGGACATAATAATATTATACCTCACGGGAGTATGCAGATGTTACGTCGTCCTACGGTTGTAAACACCTCTACTATTCCGCAACCTCTTTCGCAGAGCAGCGGCATTGCTGAAAAATGTATTGCGCCGCCGAAGATGGCTATGCAGATGTTTCATTCAAGCGTCTTTCCCGTGCTTTGCATAGATAATCATTTCAAAATAATATACTCAAACCTATCCAGCAAGAAATTTTTCACCGGACTCTTTACGCTTGAAGGAAATCTGTTTTTTGATGTTTTTGGCAAATACTTCGAGATTGAAGATGTTAAAGCCATACGCTCGGCAATTTTGAAGGGAGAGAACGGTTTTTCATGGCGCGGCGTGGCTCATATAAGATCACGGGAGCGTCCCACCGTTTTTACCCGCGTTTATATTTTCCCCGCGCAGATGGATGTAAAAGCGCCGGAAGATTTTACGGTTATGTTCGATGACGTTACCGATGAAAACAAGCGTCTTTTGCGAAGTATATTTATTAGTCTGCTTGAGGCGTCAAAATTGAAAGATAACGATACCGGTATGCACATAAGCCGCGTAAACTATTACTCGGAGGTTTTAGCGAAAATATTGTTTAATCGACCGGGTTATGACGCTGTTGACGCGGAATTCATTGACAACATTGGCTTTCTTGCTTCTATGCATGACGTTGGGAAAATCGGCACGCCGGATGACGTTCTTAACAAAGAGGGACCGCTGTCGGACTGGGAATGGACGGTAATGAAGGAGCATACGAAAAACGGCGCTTTTATCCTGTCAACATATCCGAATCCTATGGCCAAGGAAATTGCGCTGTCTCACCATGAGAAGTGGAACGGCAAAGGCTATCCGTTCCAAATTGACGGTAAAATGATACCGCTCTCCGCCCGTATCGTCGCTATCGCCGATGTATACGACGCGCTACGAATGAAGCGAAGCTACAAGGATGCTATGAGTCACGATGCGGCCGTTGAAAAAATAATGGATAGCAAGGGTTCACATTTTGATCCTGAGCTTTCCGATATTTTTTATAGTATTGCCGGTAAATTCAACGACATATTCGAGAGCAACAAAGACTAGGCGGAACAAGGAAAATGCCGGCCTCTAGCTTTCAAGGCGGGATTGAATTAGTTTGTAACGGCCATAGTCATCGCGTGTCCAGTAAATATCTTCAACAATGGCCTCGCCCGGAGAGCCGAGTTCCAGCGGGACATTATGCCCGCCGCCTATGATCCAAATTTTAACGGCGGATGAGTTGGAAATCCAAAGCCGTACGCCGTTTTGCGCTTGAATCGTCTGTTCATCCCCTCTAACAAAGTAACGTTCATTACGGTTCTGGCGACCGGTCTCGCGTAATATTTCCCAGCGGAACATACAATAACTGCTAAATACCATTTGAAGCGTAAACGGATACGGACTTGCGGAGTTAAAAATGATGCGGGGCGCGTTAGCGGCATCACCGGCGCTTGATGCCGCCGCCGTGCCGCCTAAATTTTGCTCCAAAGCCGCCACGGAGGGCGTGTTTAACATATCGAATCTAAGGAAAGCGCCAATATCAGGACGGTTCTGCGCGTAATCTACCGCGGCTATCCGCAGTTCCATGATACCGTCATTGTTAATGTCTGACGACGCTTCATTGTTCAAACCTAGCTTTATATCTTTTTCCGGCGTGGATAAGGTTATTACATCACCAATGCTTCGCAGCGAAACTTTGTAATCAATGCCGGACACCGGAATAATCAGAGCGTCACCCTCATAAAAGCGTTTTTCTAACGAGCCTTCCACCAAAGTGTATTCCACCGGTTGCCGTTCCGTCAGTTGCTCAACATTTTGCTCTTTTGGCATGAATAAAAAGTAGTACACCACGCCGACTATTAAAGCCAATCCGCCCGCAACTATAAAAACCGTTGCTAAAATACGTTTAACGCTCAACGGAGTATGGAGGAGCTGCTCGACAGGAACCGGCTCTTCCTGAATTTTAATTATACGGTAAAGGGATAAAAGTTCTTTAACATCGAGACCAAGATACTCGCCGTAATTTTTAAGAAAACCTAAGAGGTAGGCTTCCGCGGTAAACTGGGAAAAATCTTCAGATTCCAAGGCCGCAAGGTATTTACGCGCAATATTTATTTCACGGGCGGCGTCATCTATAGAGATACCCTTACTTTCACGCGCTGTTTTTAACTGTTCGCCTATACTCTTCATTATTGCCGCCTAACCAATTAACCTATTCGGTGTCTCTAAATAAAAAATTGTTGTAAATATTTGCCGATGCGGGGGAATCATAGATAAAACGCCGCTCGGAAATTCCTTGATTCACCTTAATATTTGAAAAATCAAATTGAATATTACCGTTGGCTATAGTTGTTCCCTGTATACGGCGTATTAAAAGGCTTTGCGGATCTATGCTAAGGACTATTTCACGAAAACCTTCAGAGCCGTAACGCCGGGTAAGACGCAGTTTTACAACTTTTTCATTAGAATTTTCATCAAGCGGCACGGGATCCGGGCCTGTTATAAAAGCCGCGGCAAAATTACGGCGCATCAGTGAAAGTCCTTGAGACGTTGCTAGATTTGCCCCGCCGGAGGAAGAACTGTTTACATTTTGATTCAGAATGGCGCGGTATTCCGGCAGATAAACTGTAAGCATATTGCCGTTAAAAACGATTACCTGCTCCGAAGGTGTTGAAAAATCTATTCGTAAAAAATTAGGGCGCATATGAACAACGGTCCCGTACATATCAACATTGCCGGAGCGAATCATAATGGCCGCTTCGTAATCGTTAAACTGCGCGTACTTATCCGAAACCCGCCCCAGAAAGTTTTCAGCCGTAACAATTTGCTGCGCGTTCAACAGCGCAAGAATAATAAATGACTGAAACAGGACGAAAAAAAATTGCTTTTTCACAAAACCCTCTGCGATAATTTCGCTTTTTGCTGCCGAGGATGAGATTCGAACTCACACGGCCTTACGGCCAGGGGATTTTAAGTCCCCGGTGTCTACCATTCCACCACCTCGGCTACTGCCTATATATAGTCTAATACCATTAACGGTGAGGGTCAACTTCCCATAAGGGCAGAAAACCGTCCGCGAATTACGCCTCAAATAAGCGTACGGGGATAGCCGGGAAATCAAAGGGTTAGGCGGACGGCAAACTTCAAGAGACGGCACCCTCTTAAACACGGCATTAATCATAATTAGGGCGCATTTTCACCCGCCGCAGGCGCGCCTGCGGCGGGTGAAAACCGCGCTTTGCGGGGCTGCGCGCTTTCGCGCTCCGGCCACGCCGCCCCCTGCTGGGGCGCCGTGTCTTGCTTCGCAACCCCTACAATCGCATTGCGCGTTGAGTTTTCTAAGTTTGCGCGAAGCGCAAATTTAAGCAAAGCAGTTATTTTCAACAATTCATGACCTTTTTGTTTTTCTAAAAAACACCGGTACCGGCTCATCTTCATCTCATGTTTTTCGACCTCCCGCCCATAATACTATAGCGGAAGCTACGTTTGCTCCAATAATTCTAGGGCATTACCGATTGGGCGGCGTGTAAGCATTTGTGTCAGCAACATTTCTGAAATCCGGTGATTAACGGTAATCATTAAGCGTTTGACTAATTCCTTATCCTATAATAAAATAGAGTAACAGTCGGCGCTTCTGATAACGGAAAAAACACTTCGCAAATTATTTTCAAAATTGTAAAAAACATGGAAAAAATATGAGTTTTAACATTTTATATGCCGCCACCCCCGTATTGATAGCCGCGCTTGGCGCGCTGTTGACGGAATACGCGGGTTTTTTGCTGATAGGTATAGAAGGATTCATGGTATTGGGCGCTTTCGGATGCTTTGCGTTGACCGTTTGGACAGGCTCCGCGGCAGCGGGAACGGCGATTACTGTGGTTTTATGCCTATTCACCGGTTTTTTGCTTGCCCGCTTTGTTCGGGAAAGCGGCGCGGACCCGTTTATCACCGGAATCGCGTTGAATCTTGCCGCGGAAGGCCTATGCGGAATCCTTTCGCTGCATATTTTTGGCACGGGCGGTGTTTTACGGAATCCGGTTTTTACCGCGCCGCCTCCGCTGCGTTTTCCTTTAATTGAAAAACTGCCGGTTTTGGGCGGCTTCTTGTCCCCGCAAACTCCGTTTGTCTACATCGCGCTTATCTGCCTTGCCGCCGAAGCTGTTTTCTTAAAAACCACGACTTCGGGGCTTCGTCTAAAAGCCGTAGGACTTTCCGGCGCGGGTTTCTCACGGGAGGCCGCCGCCGCTTTGGAACGCGGCCTGCACCCTTGGCGTTACCGTGAAGGTTCGTGGGCTGCTGCTGCTTTTTTGGCCGCGCTTGCGGGCTGCGCGTTAAGTTTTAGGGTGGGAGTCTACGCTCCGGGCGGCACGGGCGCGCGGGCATGGATAGCTCTGGCCGCGGTTTACCTTGGGTTTCGCAATGTGTGGGGCATATTCGCCGCGAGTCTTGTCTTTGCTTTAGCTGAAAATCTCGCGTTTGGCGCTCAAAGTCTGTTCAAAGGCTCAGCCGCCGCGTTATCCGGCCTGCCTTCGGCGCTAGCCCTGCTGCTGTACGCCGTTACCAGCAGGCTCAAAAAGGAGTAAGCAATTGCGGTTTGCCCGCGCAAGGGATAGAAGCGGAATTAAACGGGACGGCGTTTTACGCCGTCCCGTTTAATTATAGCGGATAGCCCGGTTTTCACCTGCCGCAGGCGCGCCTGCGGCAGGTGAAAATGCGCCCGAATTTTGATTAGCGCCTTTAAATTCTATTTCGCGTAAGTTAAAGCCCGCTTTCCGCAAAGGGCAAACTAGAAAACACTCTGGCGGCCGGCTGGCCGGCGAATTTTTATGAAGCCCGCATCGCCGTTTTTACGGGTATTTCGACGCAATAAAGGTATTGGCGGGGTTTATAAACTCATTTTGTGCGGCTACAATCCGTAATTCCCGTTCGCCTGCCTTGTGAGTGGCTTCCAGTACGCCGTACATTGACGCGGCAGTCATCTCCAGCGCTTGTTTGATATCGCGTTTTTCAAGATAGCGTGACAGGAAAACGGCTGAGCAAAGATCCCCGGTACCGGAAATTATACTTTTAAAATGTATTTCAGGAGTGCTTACGCGCCATTGTTCATTGCCGTCCGACACTATCATGTCCAGTGTTTTAGGCTTGGCATTTTTTTCATGATAACTGGTAACAAGAATGACGCGCGGCCCCTTATTATGCAGCATGGCGATGGCTTCCTGAAAGTTTTTTATGTTTTTTGTGTCCAAACCGGTTAATAAATCTAATTCAAAATGATTGGGAGTTATTATATCGGCGCGTTTGATAAGATTATCGCTAAAAATACCCGGAATATCGGAGTTTACATATAAACCTCTTCCAATGTCCCCCATGACGGGATCGCAGCAGTACAAAGCCGACGGATTTACGGTTTTTACAATATCGACCGTGTTGCTGACCGCGTTGCCTATCTGCGCGTTACCTAAGTATCCTGATAAAACCGCGCGGCATCGGGGCAGTACGTTTCTTTCTTCTAATCCATGAACCAGACTATACACAAGGTCCGCTTCAAGCGTCTTGCCGCGCCATGCTCCGTAGCCCGTGTGATTGGAAAATTCAACGGTGTTGATAGGCCATACGTCGTGTCCCATTCGTTGTAACGGGAAAACCGCGGCGGAATTGCCTACCGATCCAAAAACTACGTGCGATTGTATCGAGAGAATCGACATGATATAATTATCTCCTGCATAACTTTATCAATTATGAGCGCCTTATACAACAATAAACCCGCCATATACGGGCTATCTATAAATTCTTTCGTTTTTGACGAAAAGCTTATCGATGCCATGCCTTCGTTGCGGGCGCAAAAAATTCGTTCTTACCGTTTTAAGGATGATCGTAAACGTTCTTTTGCTGTGGAATTACTACTGGAAGAAGTTCTCGGAAAAGACGCGGCTTTCAGGGTTTGTCAATACGATACGGGGAAGCCTTACATTGAAGACGGGCCGAGTTTTAGTGTTTCTCATTCCGGGGATTGGGTTGTTCTCGCCGTCTGTTCAAAGCCGGTTGGCATAGATATTGAGCGTATCAATACGTCCCGCGATACGGACGGAATAGCCCGGCGTGTTTTTCATCCTGACGAGCGCGCGCAGGCACCGGGCGACATAAAAATGTTTTATAAGATATGGACCGCTAAGGAAAGTTATATAAAAATGCTGGGAAACGGATTAACAAGTTTGCCCGGTTTCCACGTCAAGTTTATCAATGGCGAAGAATGCGCGGCGGACGACGGCAGTGTTATACGTTTATTCGATAATATTTATGGTTATGCCGCCGCCGTCTGCTCTCCTAAAGGTATAGATTGGCCGGATAAGATACTCGTATTGTGACAGAATATCAGCGATTCCGGTTTCGGGAAAATTCAAAGTCTTATATGGTTTCAACAGTGTATTAGCGGTATTTTTTCATTTTGGGCGCATTTTCACGCCGCTTTAGCGGCGTGAAAACCGCGCTTTTCGGGGCTGCGCGCTTTCGCGCTCCGGACACGGCGCCCCCTCAGGGGGCGCCGTGTCTTGCTTCGCAACCCCTACAATCGCTTGCGCTGTATAAAAGCGTATGTTTGATAAACTTAGAGAGGTTTTTCATATTTGAAATCGGAATTGCCGTGAAATTTTCACTGACTATTGACACCTTCCAATTTTAGATAGAAAAATTATTGCGGATATACGGAGGTAATGGTATACTTTTCGTGTGGAAGACGGTTTTGGGAGAAAAATTGATTATCTGAGAGTTTCGCTGACAGACAGGTGTAACCTGCGCTGTATATATTGTATGCCTCCGGAAGGAGTTGAACTTTCGCCGCACAACGAGATACTCAGGCTGGAGGAAACTCTGCGGATTTGCGCCGCGGCTGCGGGGCTTGGGATAAGCAAAATCAAAGTTACCGGCGGAGAACCCTTGGTAAGACTTGGAGTCGGCGCGTTTATACGCTCGCTAAAACACTGTGCCGGCATAAAAACGGTAACTCTTACCACAAACGGAATTGCGCTCGGCAATTTTCTTGATGAATTACCGGGAGCCGGTCTCGACGCGGTAAACGTCAGCCTTGATACGCTTGATAAAGCGAAATTCCGGCGTATTACACGGTTTGATAAGTTTGAACAGGTTATATGTTCAATAAAGGCGGCGCAAAAAACGCGGCTTGCCGTTAAAATAAATTGTGTGCCAATACGTGGAATAAACGAAAACGAGATAATCGAGTTGGCAAATTTCGCGGGGCAAAACAAAATAACAATACGTTTCATAGAATTGATGCCGCTTGGACTAGGCGCCGGCCTTTCGCCTGTACCGCAAGCGGAAATTTTTGAAAAATTGCGGCGCGAATTTGGCGATTTGACTCCTTCCGCCGGACAAGAAGGCAACGGCCCCGCCATTTACTACAACGCGGCGGGTTTTGCGGGAAAAATCGGTTTTATAAGCGCGTTGAGCCATAACTTTTGCGGCGCGTGTAACCGGGTGCGTCTTACCGTAAGCGGTTTTTTGAAACCTTGTCTTTCCAGCGATATAGGGTGCGACCTAAAGGCCGTAATGCGCGGCGGCGGGGATGATAAAGCGATTGCGGATGCCATACGCGCCGCCATTATGCTTAAACCCGTCCGGCATGATTTTTGCGAAAACAGCAGCCGGCACAAGCAGGAAAATATGTTCAGAATAGGAGGATGAGTCATGGGGAAAATACACGCGGTTTGCGTAAGTGAAAAGAAAGGAACGGAAAAACACGTGGTTGAACAGGCGGAGCTTATTACCGGACACGGTATAAACGGGGACGCTCACGCGGGGGCTTGGCACAGGCAGGTAAGTTTTTTAGCGTTTGAAAAAATTGAGAAATTCCGTGAGTTGGCGCTGTTAAACGGCAAAAAAATAGAGGCCGGCGCGTTTGGCGAAAATATTGTAGCGGACGGGATTGATTTTTCCACGTTGCCGGCAGGCGCGCTGCTTTCTTCCGGTGATATTCTTTTTGAAATTACGCAGATAGGGAAGGAATGTCATGACCATTGTCATATATTTGAAACTGTAGGCGACTGTATTATGCCTAGGGAGGGTGTTTTCGCCCGTGTGCTGCAAGGCGGAAAGCTTAAATGCGGGATGGAATTGAATATAGCAAAACGATACCGCGTGGGTATAATAACGGCAAGCGACAAGGGGGCGCGCGGCGAGCGCGAGGATACGAGCGCCGCTGTAATTCGTGAGCTTGTGTCCGTCAAAGGTTACGAGGTAGTCAGTTATAAAATTCTAAGCGATGAACAGCGTTTGCTTGAAGATGAGATGAAGCGTCTTGCCGACGGCGGCCTTGCGGACTTGATTTTGACAACGGGAGGTACCGGTTTTTCGCCCCGCGACTGTACGCCGGAGGCTGCGCTTGCGGTCGCCAGCCGTCTTGCGCCCGGAATAGCCGAAGCCATGCGCCGTTACAGTCTTGACGTTACCCCACGCGCCATGCTGAGCAGGGCGGTTTCAGTTATACGCCGTTCTTCGCTCATCGTAAATCTGCCCGGCAGTCCTAAGGCTGTAAATGAAAGTCTTTCAAGCGTCATCGACAGTCTGCGGCATGGTCTTGATATACTTACCGGAACGAGCGGGGAATGTGGCGCGGAGGTTTCCGTTGCCCTGCCGCGTCTTTAATTTGTCCGTCCGTCAAGGTTGACGGACGGACGGGTTTACTTAGGTTTATTCGCAGTGGGGTCTAATACCCCGCCCTTTAGGGCGGTTCGAGTTGGCAACGCCAACAAAAATGTGGTATTAGACGGGTTTGCGCCGCAAACCTCCACAGTTCAATAATTTCCTTACCCGATCGAACCTCGTCAAAACAGGCAACGCTTACGAGATACCTCGCCCTTTAGGGCGAGGAGGTTCATTAGGTAATGAGCTAAACTTGTTGTAACTATTCAGCGGGGGGGAGTCTCCCCCCTCGCTACAGCCCCGCACTCCGGTCGATATGCCCGCGCCTACGGCGCGTTCACACCTCCCTACGTTTGGTCTTCCGCTACCCCCCTCTGCGGGGGACACCCCCGCAACGCCCCCGTCCCGGCGGCGGTTTGGTTCCCCGATAACAAAGGTGCCGGGTAGTTCCCAATAATTTCAGGACACAACCCGAATTACATATGGGCTAGATAGTATGGATAGACTTATGTGGAGAACGCGTTTTTCGGAATGAACCACCTCGCGGCAAGCCGCGAGGTATCTTGTAGGCGTTGACATTATTTACGTGGTTCGTTCTGTAAGGAAATTATTTAACTGTGGGGTCTAATACCACATTTTTGTTGGCGTTGCCAAATCGAACCGCCCTAAAGGGCGGGGTATTAGACCCCACTGCGAATAAACGCAAGGAGGAAGGCGGCTGGCCGCAAAATATGAAAAAATTAAGTGAAATCAACACGGGTTTTATCGGGACAGGCGCGATGGGAAGCGCTCTTATCAAAGCCGCCTCGAAAGCGACAGACAAAATCTTTATTACAAGCCGGACAAAAGAAAACCGCGCCCGAGTCGCAAAGGAACTGGGCGTAACGGAAGCGGAGGACAACATCAGCCTTACAAAACTAAGCGATATCGTATTCCTTGTCGTAAAGCCGGCGCAGCTTGACGCGGTTCTGCACGAAATCAAGCCGCACTGCGACGGAAAAATACTGGTATCCGCGGCGGCAGGAATAAAACTTTCTTCGATACGCGCCGCCATTGGCGGCGCTAAACCGGCGGCGCTTATACGCGTTATGCCTAACATAGCGGCAAGCGCCGGTGAAAGCATGACGGCGCTTGCCGTTGAAAAACCGGCTTCCGAAACAGAAAAGACAACAATAGAGGAAGCCGCCGAACTTGTGAGAAAACTACTCATAAGCGGCGGTCTTGTAGAGCGCGTAGATGAAAATTTGATGGACTGTGTTACCGCGATAAGCGGCTCCGGCCCCGCATACGCCTTTATCTTTATAGAAGCGCTTGCGGACGCTGCGGTAAGCCTTGGTATGCCGCGGCGCGCGGCATACAAGTTTGCCGCGCAGACGCTAAAAGGAGCATCCACCCTTGTACTGGAAAGCGGACGGCATCCGGCGGAACTTAAAGACGCGGTTTGTTCCCCCGCGGGAACAAGCATCGAAGCCGTATGCGCCCTAGAAGCCGGAGCATTCCGCTCAACAATCATCGAAGCGGCGCGAAACGCCGCCCGCAAATCCCGTTCCCTAGCCGCCGGTCCGGCGGCAGCCGTCCCGCATTGATTTGGGTCTGAAAAGAGCGAGGCTCCCCGAAGCCCCTCCCCTCCCCTCCCCTCCCCCTCCCTACCGGGAATGAACCACCTCGCGGCAAGCCGCGAGGTATCTTGTAGGCGTTGAAATTATTTAAGTGGTTCGTTCTGTAAGGAAATTATTTAACTGTGGGGTCTAATACCATTTTTTGTTGGCGTTGCCGACTCTAACCGCCGCAAGCGGCGGGGTATTAGACC
>JAITDS010000200.1 GCA_031282435.1 Spirochaetaceae bacterium | reverse complement strand
TACCATTTCTACAGACCTCACGCCGCTCTCGGTTTCTTGACCCCCGCCGAATTTTCCTCTACTCTGGGCTTACACATTCACATCCCGTAACTGTCCTATTTGTTATGAGAACGGACAGGCCGCTTGAAAGGCGCGGGCAGGCGATATAAACTGTAAACCCATGAACAAATTTATATTTGTATCGGGCGGTGTCTGTTCCAGCTTAGGGAAAGGCGTATCCGCCTCGTCATTGGGGGCGTTGCTGGAAGGGCGCGGACTTAACGTGCGAATGGTAAAATGCGACCCGTACATAAACGTGGATGCCGGAACCATGAGTCCGTACCAGCACGGAGAAGTCTACGTTACCGACGACGGCGCGGAAACAGATCTTGACCTTGGAAACTACGCCCGATTTACATCGGGGCCGCTCTCTCGCGCAAATTCGATAACAACAGGCCAGATATATGACGCGGTAATACGAAAAGAGCGTGAAGGCCGCTATTTGGGCAGAACTATACAAGTAATCCCCCATATAACGGACGAAATCAAAGGCCGAATCCTTGCCATTGCCAAAGAAGACCCGGACAACGACGTGATAATAGTCGAAATAGGCGGAACAGTCGGCGACATCGAATCGATACCGTTCCTGGAAGCTGCCCGCCAGATGATACACGAAATGGGCAGGCACAACGCGATTTCCGTACACCTTACGCTGATACCGGAAGTCGCGGGCGCGGAGTTAAAGACAAAACCTACACAACACTCCGTAAAAGCCATGCAGGAACTAGGAATTCAGCCGGACATACTGATATGCCGCTCCCCCGTGATGCTGGACGAAGCCACACGCCGTAAAATAGCGCAGTTTACCAACGTTGAAAACGAAGCCGTAATCGTATCCTACGACGTTAATACCACCATATACCAAGTGCCGCTGGTATTTTACGAACAAAGACTTGACCAAATAGTGTTAAAAAAGATGGGAGTAGAAGTACGCCACGCCGACCTTTCCGCATGGTACACGATGATGGACAAGTTTAAAGCGCGGAAAATCAAAGCGCGAATCGGCATCGTGGGCAAATACATGGAACTACATGACGCATACAAATCCATATACGAGGCGCTTTTTCACGCGGGACTTGCCTGCGGAGTAGAAACCGAACTCGTTAAAATAGATTCCGCGCGCTTAGAGACCGCCTCCGACCCGGACGAAGTGCTTGGAAGCGGCGGGAGCGCGCCGGTTGACGGCGTTCTGGTACCCGGCGGCTTTGGCGACCGGGGCATAGACGGCATGGTTCAGGCGGCGGCTTGGGCGCGGACACATAAAATCCCGTATTTTGGAATATGCCTTGGAATGCAAGTCATGGTAATAGAATGGGCGCGAAACGTACTACACTGGCATGATGCCGACTCAACCGAGTTTACGCACGACACCCCGCATCCGGTAATAAGCCTGCTGGAAGATCAAATTGACGTGCTTATGATGGGCGGAACAATGCGGCTTGGCAACAGCGAGTCCCGCATCTGCGAAGAGACACTGCTGCGCAAGGCATACGGCGGGACAGTCATTCACGAAAGACACCGCCACAGATACGAGTTTTCTAACAAGTACCGCTCCGAAATGCTAAGCTCCGGCCTAATTATCAGCGCGTTTACCCCCGACAACACCCTCGTCGAATCCGTTGAATGGCCCGAACACCCGTGGGGCGTCGGCGTCCAGTTCCATCCGGAATTCAAGTCAAAACCTACGGCGGCCCACCCGTTGTTTACAGCGTTTGTCCAAGCCGTCGCCAACCCGCTACCGCCCGCTCTTTGACCATAACGGCATTATCTAACGGGCGATAGAGCTAAAATTCGATAATTATAAATCGGGCGCATTTTCACGCCGCTAAAGCGGCGTGAAAACCGGGCTATCCGCTATAATTAAAGAGGACGGCGTAAAACGCCGTACTCTTTAATTCCGCTTCTATCCCTTGCGCAGCGCAACGCGCTTTCAGCGCGTTGATTTTAGGTTTGCGTCTCGCAAACCAGTTTGCGTAAAACGCAAACCCCGGTTGACAGCAAAGGCGCGTTGACCTTGCGGTAAAAAGTAAAAGTGGTTTTCAGTAGAGCATTACAAGAATGGCCTACCCTGCCGTAAACGCCTCGCGGCAAAAGCGCGGTTATGCCGGCTCTTTATGTTCAGGAACATTACGCGGATGAGTTTTCAGAGCTTTGGCAAGGGCAAGGATGATTTGGTGGTCATTATCGTCCAGCAGTTCCATCTCTTGAATGACAGCTCTTATCGTACGGCTGAAAGAAGCGATAGTTTTATCCCGCCGGTCGTCACGGCCTGTAACAAGATACTCAACTGATACACCCAGCGTACGGGCTATCGCTACCGCAGCCTCGGCGGAAGGCATCGCGTTATGAGTGTTTAAGTAGTTGTCTATCGTATGTTTTTTTATCCCGGATAAAGCGGCCAACTCTTTTACCAGCATCCCCGAATAACTAAGCTCCGTCTTCAAATTCTCTTTAAAGCCCATTCTTTGCCTATGATAATGTAAAAAAGCATAATGGGTACTTGATATTATTCCTTATTGCATAAATAATTACATAAATTATTCTTATAAGAATAATGAACCGCGCCGGTCTTATTGCTTAGGACACACAGGAGGCAAAAATGTATGCTAAATCATTGTTTCGCAGGATACAGTATTGGGGATATTCCAATGATTTTTTACGGAATATTTGGAGAGCGGTGATTCCGGCCTCCATTCGAACACATATCACTAATTTTAGCTTATTGCGGGATAGCAAACTCAAGTTGCGGGCGCTTTCGGAAATTATAATAGACGATATTGAAAGCAAGCGCGTCAACTGCGAAAAGGCTGAAGAAGTACTAATTTTTTTGAAAACACATCACGAAGGTATGATGTCTTTAGATTTTGCTAAGATATGGGCAGAAAAGCGGCCCGGCGCGGGAACTGTTTTTAATTTTAACGGCGCGCTTATTCCCGATTGTAAGGGTAAGCCGGAAATTTTAGACAGTTGTATACACGAGCTTTTTGTTGACACATTTCTATTTCATGCCTTGTACAACGATGATTACAGTAAAGAGCTTGTGAACAGGCTTGAAAAAAATATGCCGGAAGGTCCCTACGGTTATACTGACGGCGGCTTTGACGTAACGGTAAAAGAAGGTGATACGGTAATAGACGCAGGTGCTTTCGTCGGCGATTTTGCCGCTTACGCGGCGGCGCGCGGGGCTTTTAGTTATGCGTTTGAACCTGTAACCTCACTCTTTGAAGTTCTAAAAAAGACGGCGGAGCTACACAGTGGAAAAATCAAGAGCGTTCAAAAAGGACTTGGGAACATCAACGGTGAGGTGGAAATATTTTTAGACGGCGATTTTCCCAGCAGCAATTCGCTTAATACAACGTTACAGAACGGCAAGAAGTGCGGAGGCAGGTCTATGATTTCGATTACCACCCTTGATGATTTTGTCGAATCGGAAAATCTTAAAAAGATAGATTTTATCAAGGCCGACATCGAAGGCGCCGAGCGCGATATGCTTTACGGCGCTAAAAACGTTTTAAAAGAATTCGCTCCTAAACTGTCCATTTGCACCTACCACCTGCCAGATGACCCGCAAGTGCTTGAACGTATTATTCTAGAAGCAAACCCGCGGTATAAAGTCAGGCAGGGGCCAAAAAAGCTATACGCTTACGCAATGTAACGCTTAGTTCTTTTCAGAGCAGGTTAAAAAATTAGCCGGCAATTCCGGTTTCATATCTGAAAAGTATCGCTATTTACAAAACAATATATTTTTTACGCCGCCAATTGGAGTTTGCGCGAAGCGCAAACTCCAATTGATATGATGTTACTCCGGCGACGCCGGAGCTTTTGCCGGGAAGCGCACAATTACAATGCCGCTACCTCCCGTGCCGCCGCGGTTGTTCCACGCGCCGGCTCCGCCGTTGCCGGTATTAGCCTCTCCGTTTCTGCCGACAGGCCATGAACTATCACCAGTTTTAGTCTTATCAGCCGCTATCCCGCCGCCTCTGGAATATGTTACGTCCGCTCCGGTAATACTACTCTTTTTGCCGGGGCCGCCGTATGAACTTGCAGTAGGCACGTCCAGATTAGAAGTACCACCGCTTGAACCCTCTCCGCCCGCGCCGCCGCCGCCGGCAGCGAAATTATTCTCGGTTGTAATAGCTCCGCCGGCATTGCCGTAAGAAACGGCTTGGCCGGAAGGATATTTCGCCGTTTGAACACCCGGACTTGACGAGCCGCCGCCGGATGAACCGCCCGTAAGACCGGGATTGTTGTTTAAATAGTCGGAGCGTTTCGCGCCGCCGCCGCCGCCTATGGCGACAAAAGCCGCATCATTACCGGCCACACCAAATTTGGAATCTCCGCCGTTACTTCCGTCACTAGAATATCCGTCTCCGCTTCCCCCGCCTGAGCCTATCTTTACGCTTTTTCCCCCCGCGCCGCCTGAACCGACCGTAACATCGTAAGCCAGTGCTTCGCTAAGCGAATAAGTGTAATTGCTTCCGTTGGCATCTACCGTTTCTATCATGCCGCCCGCGCCGCCGCCGCTTGACGGAAAGTTGCCGCCGCCACCACCGCCGCCGCCGGCCACCACAAGCACCCAAGCATTTAAACCGTTGTTATCACCATCATTGAATACAAGAGTGCCGTTTTCTATAAATGTGTGTATTTCATAATAGCCGCCAGTCTGCTCGTCTTTTATTGTGGTAATTGCGCCGCCGGTCGCCCTGTACTCTGTCGGAACATAATCGGTAGGCAGTCCTCTATGTATGTTCAGCAAATATGTCTTTTCGTATTTAGAACCATCAATTGTCCCCTTTTCTACGGTAATTCCTAATGGCAACGTTACAGGTAAACTGCTGGCCCCTATCATAAGATGATTATCCTCACCAAGCGAGCCGCCTGCACTTTTTAACGATAATTTTACATCCGCCGCTTCGTCAGACGGTTGCGCGTTAATATTTATAGTTTCATAATACGGGATGGTTACCGTTTGCGTATCCTGAATTTGCAAAGGTTGCGACCAATTGCTGTTGGAACTGCTTGTAAGCGTAATTGACTTTAACGAAAGGTCGGGTTCGTAGCTTACGGTAAAATGGTATACACGGGTCTTATCACCCTCCAATTCATCCTGCGTTACCGTTATCACGTATTTCTTTTTGCCCTCTTGGAGCGGTAGCTCATTAACGTCTTCAAGGGTATTCTCGTTTCCGTCCTCCGTTATGCTTAGCTCAGCGTTAGGATCTTCCGGCACGGCTATTAGGGCAAACGTCATATCGGGGTCGGGGGAGCCGTCACTTGTTTCTGTATGAGACAACTCGTCGCTACTATCTGCCGATTCTTCAGGCGCGACTGCCGCGATATGAGGAATTAGCGCCGTATAATTTAGCTCGTCTGAAAGTTGTGGAGTGATTACCGCCGGCACGCTTACGCCAAGCTCGGCAAGAAAATTGCTTTTTACAGGAATTTGACTGAATGTCGCGCTTATCGTAACATCCGCCGCGGGCATAGTGAACTCCCACTGGTTGACGGCTGTTTTTTTATAGGTTACGCTTTTTTGACCTTGTTTAACGCTGAGGGTTTGTATATACCATTGATAAATTTTGGCGTTATCCCCCCCCCCCCCCATCAACGGGACTTATATTTTCAGGCGCTACTCCCTCCCCAGCGGCCCATTCAGAAGCATCCGCCGGATACGCGTTTATAGTTACCACTTGCGGCGGGGACGCCTTTGAACGGCTCGCGCTTATACGGCCGTTCACCGTCTCCGAAACGGTTATAGTGTAATTACCCGTTGTGCCGTCGTCGCCGCCCGGCATACCTATTACCCCGCCGTCTTCAGAGCAGGAGATGAACGCCAACGCCGCTAAAACAGCCGCGCCAAACCACATTATTTTACGCATAAAAGCCTTCCTTATGCCTGCAAATTAGACTACAGGCTGATTTATGATAGTGTTAAATGTAAATAAAGTCCCTTGCCGTGTCAAGCAAAGATTTTTTGAGATAAAGGCGGCCCAATACCGGCGTTTTTTAGAAAAATGAGAAATTCATGAAATGCTGAAAAAAACGCTTAACTTTCATTCGCAACGGGGTCTAATACCCCGCCTTTTAGTGCGGCTCGAACTGGCAACGCCAAATAAAAATGCGGTAGTAGACGGGTTTGCGCCGCAAACCCCCGCAGTTAAATAATTTCCTTACCCGATCGAACCACGTAAATAATTTCAACGCCTACAAGATACCTCGCCGCGCAAGCGCGCGCTTGCCG
>JAITDS010000198.1 GCA_031282435.1 Spirochaetaceae bacterium | reverse complement strand
GCGGGAAACATTATTACGCGGAAATGTTTTTAAAGGTTTTTTATGAAGCGTTCCGCCGCTTCGGGCGCCGAGCAAAAATGAAAGTGCGGAAAGCCCGCGAACAGGGTTTCCGTCGTGATTATGCAACGCCAGCTTTTTCCGGAAACAGGCTTTACGGCGGTAAAACTATCGCCTGAGCGGGCGGAGTCCCAGTAATGAAACTCGTGTCCGCGCAGTGTTTCGCCCGCCTTTCGCAGAAGATTGTCTACGTTTGCCGTGAATTCGGCGTAGCCAAAGCGGACGAGGCGTTCTTTTTTTTCGCATACGGCGTCAATTACACCCGCAAACGAGTATATTTTACCGTCCGCGCCCTCCAACTCGCGGTGCAGGTACATGAAACCGCCACATTCCGCTATGGCGGGGATGCCGGCGTTCACCGCCTTCCGTATCGCGGCAAGCATGGCCTTGTTTTCGGACAACTGGGCCGCGTACAACTCCGGGTAGCCGCCGCCAAGTATCAGAGCGTTTAAGCCGGACGGCAGGCTTTTTCCGGCAAGCGGGCTAAAATCGACTAGTTCCGCCCCCAGTTTTTTAAGCAAGTTCAGGCTGTCTTCGTAGTAAAAGCAAAAGGCTTTATCCCGCGCCACGCCTATCCGCGGCCTGCGCGTTGTTTTGGACCTTTTGGGCATCTTGGACGCTTTCATCACAGGCGGCGGAACGGCTTTTGAAACGCTTTTTGAAACATTTGCCGCTTCGCTTCGATTCAGCATAACCGTCACAGACTGCGCGGACTGCATAAGCGGCGGTAAAGCCGCCGCCGTTACAGGATTTATAGACGGCGCGGAGGCGGCTATGGACAGTATCGTATCAAGGTCTACCGTTTTTTCAATGCCGTCCGCAAGCCGCTCAATTTTACCGCGCAAATTTTCGATTTCCGCCGCGGTTACCAGTCCAAGATG
The DNA here is from genome assembly GCA_031282435.1 of Spirochaetaceae bacterium. Taxonomy (GTDB): domain Bacteria; phylum Spirochaetota; class Spirochaetia; order Treponematales; family Breznakiellaceae; genus JAIRMY01. Next base: position 2,663 of record JAITDS010000198.1, on the reverse strand, counting down.
GCGGCTTTCGATGGAACATTCAGGCATATATGGCAGGAAGCCCGCGACAGGCAGTCCTGTTTCCTTTTCGATTGCGGGTTTAAGCGTCTTAAAAAAATCCGCGCTTGTGTTGTTAAGGAGGACGGCGCGGATATTATTACGCCTAAACTCCAGAATGCCTTTTATTTGCGCCGCCATAGTGAGCGAGCGGCCTTTGCAGTTTTCAACGAACAGGACGGGCGTTCCGGAAGCCTCTGAAAGATGCCACGAGCTTGCGTCCGCCGTGTTTCCGCCAACGCCGTCATAAAAACCCATAACCCCTTCAATCAAGGCTATGTCGCGGCCAACGCTGTTTTCAAGCAGAAGGCGGCGGACAGTCTCTTCATCCATCATGAAAAGATCAAGGTTTGCCGAATGGGTGTTTAGCGTCTCCCTATGAAACATAGGGTCTATGTAGTCGGGGCCGCACTTAAACGCGCTCGTTTTTAGGCCGCGCCGCGCAAAAAGCGCCAGCAACGCGCAGCTTAGCGTCGTTTTGCCGGAACCGCTGCCGCCTCCCGCAATCATGATTCTGGGAAGCGGTGTCGCGTGTCGCGTGTGGTGTGTCGTGGCGTGTGGCGGCGGCACTGTGGGTGTCGTGGCTGACGGTGTGGCGACGTGTGGCGGTGTGGCGGCGGTGGGTTGCGGCGCTGTGGGTGTCGTGGCGGCGTGCGGTGTGCCTACGGCCGGCGGTGTGGCGGCGGGGGGTGGCGTAGGAGATGCCCCCGAAGTCAGCGCCGCCGTCATGCCTCGCCGCCAAAACTTATCACAAAGACCGGATTTTGCGCCCGCAGTAATTGGTATTTTCCGGTTTTTTGAAACACGTTCACGCCAATCTGCGCTATTTCCGCGCCGGGAAAATGGTTTTCGGCGATTATTTCCGTTATGGAATTGAGCGTTTCAAGCGTAACGGCGTTGATTACTATATGCGCATAGGGATTTTTGCCGGTAATTTCACGAATTATGTCCCGTAACGCCCCGCTTGAACCGCCTATAAACGCCGAATCCGGCGGCGGCAGGTCTGCAAGAGCTGCCGGAGCTTCGCCTTCGATGATTTTTATGTTGTAACAGTCAAATTTTTCTTTGTTTTGCTTTATAAGTTCAATAGCTTCCGCGTCTTTTTCCACGGCGTACACCCTGCCGTACGGAACGGCAAGCGCCATCGCGCATGACACTGAACCGGTCCCCGCGCCAAGATCCCAGCAAACCGCTTCCGGCTTTAGCCAAAGTTTCGCAAGACTTATCGCGCGGACTTCCTCTTTAGTCATGGGTACTGCGCCGCGGATAAAATCCGCATCTTTCGGGTTTACCGGCGAATGTACCGGCGGGTTTACGCCGTTTTTTTGTTTTAGCTTGCCGTTTTCTATGTAAACCACATTCGGACTATCAAAATCTCTGCCCAAAAGCTCATTTACTTTGCCGGAAATTATTTTTTCATCCGGGTATGAAAGCCGCTCACCCACGCTTACACAAAGTTCGTCCAGCCCACGCTCCGCCAACGCGCCGCATATTAGACGAGGCGACACTATTTTGTCCGTCAAGAAAAAACATTGCCGGCTGCGGGCGGCCAGCCCTGCCAGCTCGTTCAGCAAGCGTTCTTTATCTTGCGCCGGCGCGTCCATATTGAGCCTGCCGTGATAGCTTTTTATTACCGCGCCGTCGTACGCTACGTTGAGCTTCGAGGCAAGACAGGAGACGGAGTTTATGCCGCATAAAACTTTTATTTCCCAGTTTTCCCGCGCCGCTTCCGTTTTCAACAGCGGTACCAGCCGCTTTGAAAGTGAAAAAAAACCGCTGTCTCCGGTAACAAGTACCGCGTGAGTCTTATTCGCGCTCCGGCGTATTGCTTCCGCTATGGCTTCGCCCGCAACCAGCGCGTCTTTTTTTTTGCCCTTAATGAGCGTTTCAAGCGATTCTAACAGCCGTTCCGCGCCGATTATGTGTTCGCTTTCCGCCAGAGCTTCCCGCGCTTCGCCCGTCAACAGATTTTGCGCCCCCGGCCCAGCGCCGATTATATAGATTAACTTCCCCACCAGCAGGTTTACTCCTTTACCCCGTGTAAATCCGTAATCAGCGGACGATTTCATTAAAAAAAATTAAAAGGGGGGCGCTGTTTCCAGCATTAAGACGCAAACCGTCCCTGCCGTTAAGCGCCCCCCTCTCTTCATACCGCGCCGCCCGCAAGCGGGCTTAGGCGGTATTCCGCTACCCCCCAGCCGGCGGCCAGTCGCTACCCTGCCCCGCTTTCACTTTGAAAAATGCGTTTTCTCCCGAACCCGCCGGCGGATTTCCTGCCCCCGCGTTCAACATGAAAGCAACGTTGGCTAACGGGTGATAAAGCCGCTACTGTAAAATAAATGGCGGAGGCGTGTGAGAATCGAACTCACCAAGGACGTTTCCGCCCCTTGACGGATTTGAAGTCCGCAGCCGCCACCAGGCGGCATTCACCTCCGTACAACTATAATAACAATTCAAGAGGTTTATTCGCAAGCCATTGAATTGCAGGTGCAGGGCTTCTGCATTTACTTTCCAAAGAGAACAGTAAGCATGTAGTCCGGGTTCATAGCGGCGGTGAACCGTCTCTTTGGACCCGTCATCTTTCGTTTTTTCCCCGAAGGCCGCGGGTCCGGCGCTGCCCGAAGCAA
>JAITDS010000196.1 GCA_031282435.1 Spirochaetaceae bacterium | reverse complement strand
AATCCTGTTCCCGTTTCTTTGAACGGTTTTCATAGGCCGTTCCTTCCAACAAGTTTCGGACTGTTTCAAAACAGTTTTTTTTCCCATAATACCCTCCCTTATTCCGGCTTATCACAGTTTTTGCGGGGTGTCTACTCTTAACTTGTTGACAGTGGGCTAACTGGGGGTATGCTTAAATCCGCTTATCAGAATTCGGGCGCATTTTCACCCGCCGTAGGCGTGCCTACGACGGGAAAAAACCGGGCTATCCGCTCTTATGAAAACGCAAGCGTTTTCATACCGCTTCTATCCCTTGCGCGTTGAGCTTTCGGAGTTTGCGCGGAGCGCAAACTCCAGTTGTGTTGGTAAAGCAGTTGTTTTAAACATTTCATGCCTCTTTTGTTTTTCTAAAAAACTCCGGTACTGCCTCATCTTCATCTCATGTTTTTCCGCCTCCCTCCCGTAATGATATTCCTGTTTCTTTAGCATTTGAAAAATTTCCGCAAACACACGCCGTATTAAACCGGTTCGTACAAGCCCGGCCCTTTTATACCTCGACAGCTGACCATACCACGAGCGCAACTTTAGGCTGGAGTCAAGAACATGATCGGGTAAGGAAATTATTTAACTGTGGAGGTTTGCGGCGCAAACCCGTCTAATACCATTTTTTATTTGGCGTTGCCAACTCGAACCGCCCTACAGGGCGGGGGAGCAGACACCACTGCGAATAAAGTGTATGTAGAATCCCGTAAAAACATCACTGTTCGCATAGAAACGGATGAAATGCGGAGTTATTATCACGATAAAGGGCATCAAATCCGGCTGTGGCGGGCTGCCGGGCTGGTGCGGGCAAGACAGCCGCGTATGCCAAACGCCCTTTTCTTGCTGAGGGCAGGGCATGAAAGCCACTGGTGGCTGGTGGCTGGCGTGTTAGCGGTGTTGTGCGGTATACTGGCGTTATGAATTATTCTATTGCGTTGATTCCGGGCGACGGCATAGGGCCGGAAGTTATTTCCAAAGCGGCGGGCGTTTTGGACCTTGTGGGCGATAAATTCGGCCATGTTTTTAATTTCATTGAACTTGAAGCCGGCGGATGCGCCATAGATTCGACAGGCGAACCCTTACCCGCTTCGACATTGGAGACGGCGAGGCAGTGCGATGCGTTGCTTTTGGGCGCGGTCGGTGGCCCTAAATGGGAAACACTGCCCGGAGATTTGCGGCCTGAACGAGCGTTACTAGGCTTACGGGCGGGACTGGGCGTGTTTGCGAACCTGCGCCCCGCAACCCTGCTCCCTCAGCTAAAAAACGCCTGCCCGCTAAAAGATGAAGTTTTGAAGGCGGGCCATCCTGACGGCAAAGCCGGATTTGACATTCTTATCGTGCGCGAACTTACCGGAGGCATATATTTTGGCGAGCGCGGACGGGACGGCAGCGGGAAAACCCCTGATTCTTCCGCGTTTGACACGGAACGGTACAGCCGCTTCGAGATAGAGCGCGTACTCCGTGTCGCCTATGACGCGGCTGCCAAACGCGGGGGAAAACTTTGCATGGTTGACAAAGCCAACGTGCTGGAATCCTCCAGATTTTGGCGTGAAATAGCAATGGAAACCGCCGCAAAATATAAAAACATTGAAACGTCGTATATGTACGTTGATAACTGCGCCATGCAGCTTATACGCGCTCCCGGACAGTTTGACGTCATTGTTACATCCAATATTTTTGGAGACATACTTTCCGATGAAGCGTCGGTTTTATCCGGCTCTATCGGGATGCTGGCCTCGGCAAGCATAGGCGTAAAAGGCACGGGCAAGTATCCCGCCGGAATGTATGAACCGATACACGGTTCCGCGCCGGACATCGCCGGTAAAGATTTGGCGAACCCGCTGGCGACAATACTCTCCGCCGCAATGATGCTGCGCTATTCATTTTCTCTTGAAAAAGAGGCTCAGGCGATAGAAAACGCCGTGAACAAAACACTTGACAGCGGTTTACGGACTAAAGACATCGCTGACAGGACAAAAAGCGCACAAAATGAAAAGATTGTAGGCACAAACGAGATGGCCGCCGCCGTGATTAAGGCGCTTGAAGACGAATAGACTTATGACCGGGGACAGTTTAACCGCCATATCAGACTGCGGCGTTTTTAAGGCAAGGGATACGGTGCTTACAGTATGCCGCGACGCTTCCGCCTTTTGCGTCCCTCGCATTGCCCGTGTTGCCTTCATCCTTCGCGCCGCCCGCGCCGCTTTCCGAAAGCCGCTGCACTGTTTTTTGCTTGCGGCGGCCCTGTTTTTTTACACACCCGCCGTTTTTGCCCTCAATTTTTTTGACACCACAACGGACGAACAAGAACTCGCCGCAGCCATCGTTGACGCGATGAGCGATGAAGACGCGCTCGCGCAGACCTTCATGCTTGGCTGGCGGGATAACGCCGGTTCACCCTCCCCTTTAATACGGGAATGGATAAGCAGACGGCACATAGGCGCTGTAAAAGTTTTTGGCTGGAACACATCCGATACACCCGCCCTTGCCCGCAACATCGGAACTTTCCAGCGTTTGGCGGCGGAAAACCCCTACACGATTCCGCTTTTTGTCGCCACCGATCAGGAAGGCGGCCTTGTACGCCATGTTAAAGGCGATACGATTGACACGCCGGGCGCGATGGCCATAGGCGCGTCCGGCTTCCCGGAGGATTCTTACAATTCCGGCTACTATATAGGACGGGAGCTTTCGGCGCTGGGCATCAATATGAACTTTGCCCCGACCGTTGATTTGTACACGAATCACAGTTCCGTTCTGATAGGCCCGCGTTCTTTTGGCGACTATCCGGAATATGCCGGTATTATGGGAATAGCCTTTGCGAAAGGTCTGCTCTCGACGGGAGTAATACCGACAGCCAAGCATTTTCCCGGACACGGGGACACGGAGCTTGATTCCCACGGCGTACTTCCCAGTATAGACGCGACGTTTGAGACACTCTGGAATCGCGAGCTTATCCCCTACCGGATGATGGCCAAAGAACGAATGCCCGCCGTCATGAGCGGACACATCGCGTTCCCGAATACGGATGCCGCCGGATTGCCCGCGTCTCTGTCGCAGTGGTTTTTGGGCGAGGTTCTTAGAGACAGAATAGGCTTTACAGGAATCGTAATTACGGACGACATGATGATGAACGGCGCGACAATGAGCGCCGGAAGTCTTACGCTTGCCGCGAAAAAAGCTCTGCTGGCAGGCAACGACATTATAATGATGAGCAGTACGCCGGCTCTTGATGATCCCGTATGGGTTAATCTATTAAGAGCGATGAGGCAGGAGCCGGAATTTAGACTCCGGGTGCGTGACGCCGCGTTCCGCATTATGCTTGTAAAACTAAAGTATTTACGCGGTGAAAATGCCGTACCGTTGATTCCCGATATGTCAAAAGTAAGGACGGCGATACCCGACAAGGAAGGCGCGGTGTTTTTTCAGAGCTTGGCGGCGCGTTCCGTTACGTTAATCAAGGACGATAAGGGTTTACTCCCGCTTAACGATGAAAAGGCCGGACGGCTGTTTTTAGCGGGTCAAAACCTTGATTTTTTCGCGCTTGGTAAAAAGTATTTTAAAGACGTGTCGTCTTACTGGTACAGCGCTCCGGTTTCCAACGATTTGATGCGTAGAGCGGCGCGCGCCGACACGATAATTTTTTATCTTTCCAATCGTGAAGGCATAGAAGTTCTTCGGAGTTTTCGCCCGCTTGGTAAAAAAATTATCGTATTTTCGGTGTTAAGCCCCGCCTATATTAACGAAGTTCCTTGGATAGACGCGGCCATAGCCGTTTACGGTAACTCCTCCGACTCGCTTTTGGCCGGATTCTCCGCGATTTTAGGGAAAATTCCCGCGCAAGGAGCCGTTCCATTCGTATTGAACCGGCAATGACCGAAAATAAAGCGGCGTTAAGCGATGTTATGGAAAAATTTCCGCTGTGCCGGTGGTGGAAAGCTCATGAAATTGAGCGGATATGGCCGGAAACTCTACTGCGGATGAAAGAAATCTACTATGTGGCGGCTTGTTCCCGCTTTATAACCATGAATTTTATAAAAGATCACGCGTGGGTGCTAAGCTCAGGCGGCGTAGGCGCGAGCGCCATGCTTCTGCATAGTAAAGGCTCCCTGTTCCCCGTATTCAACGGCAAAACGGATATAACTCCGCCTTTTTTTCTTGAAAGGGCGCTTAAAAACATTAAACTGTATTCACTGCAAGGATTGGCGGATGAAGTCGACACACTTGGAAATATGCTGCTGCCTTTCGGTCTGTCGGAGCGTGAAACCATTAGGTATAAGCTGATGACGCTTGAAGCAATTCCGCCGTCCGTCAAAATGCCTAAGGCGGTATCGTTCCGCCGCGCCCAAAAAAGCGATATTGACGAGCTTTTAGAACTGCAAGCCGCTTACGAAAAGGAGGAAGTCCTGCCTGCGGGGTCTGTTTTGGACATCAACGTCTGCCGCCGCAATCTTGAACGCATAATCGAAAAAGAAAAAAGCCTTGTGGCGGTAAAAAATGACCGTATTATCGGAAAAATCAACACAAACGCCAAATCTTACTCCCGCTGCCAAATCGGGGGTGTCTACGTCATGCCGGAATACCGCGGGAAAGGCGTCGCAAGCAGTCTTACGTTTCTGTTCAGCCGCATATTGCTCGCCGAAAATGACGGAATAAATCTTTTTGTCAATATAAACAACGCCGCCGCCCGTAAAGTTTACGTCCGCTGCGGTTTCCAAAACCTAAGTGATTACAAAATCGTATACATTTAGGCCACCAGTGGCTTCCCTGCCTTGCCTTTTACAACATAAGGGGCCGTGTCTTCCGGCCTGTCAGCCTGCCGTGGATGCCCGGCCGCTTTCCTGCCCTGCCCTTTACAACACAAGGGACATTCACTCAGCGATATAATTATATTTTTTCTTGTTTTGGGCGCATTTTCACGCCGCTAAAGCGGCGTGAAAACCGCGCTTTCCGCTCCAATTAAACAGGACGGCGCAAAACGCCGCCCTGTTTAATTCCGCTTCAATCGCTTGCGCGGCTCAACGCGCTGAAAGCGCGTTGAGCTTTCTGAGTTTGCGCGGAGCGCAAACCCCGGGCATTGTAGTCAAGCAGTTTTTTTTCAACAATTCATTCATGAATTTTTTATTCGCAGTGGGGTCTAATACCCCGCCCTTTAGGGCGGTTAGAATCGGCAACGCCAACAAAAAATGGTAGTAGACCCCATGATTCAATAATTTCCTTACAGAACGAACCACGTAAATAATATCAACGCCTACAAGATACCTCGCGGCAAACTCGTTTGCGCGCTTGCCGCGAGGTGGTTCATTTTTCTAAAAAAAGAACCTGCCGGCAAAAAGAAATTATCCGCCATCTTCGCGCGCTATCACCGCTACCCTCGTTTTCCGCCTGCTACCCCCCCCCCCCCCTATCATGTTAAAAATTCTTATTAGAAGCGCTGTACAACCCGGCGCTTAAAGCGCCTTTTCCGGTGTACCGGCAGGCTGTATGGATAATTTATTTACCACAAAGCGCAAGTCCGCGCCGCTTGGATTTTGGTAAACTCTAAGCTTGAATTCTTTTATTATCGCAAGCAGGTGGTCGAATATGTTCGCCTGTAGGCGCTCGTAATTTATCCATGATTTATCGGAGCAAAAGAAGTAAAGCTCCAGCGGCAGTCCGGTAGCTACGGGTTGATGCTGGCACACGACAAAAGGCATATTCGCCGCTATTATATTTAAACTTTTTATATAAAATTCTATGTATATTCTGAAAACGCCAAGGTTTGTAAGCTCTCTGCCTAATGTTATATCCGCCTGAGGTATTGCATTTTTCTTGTTATAAGAATCAATTTCATTAAGTTTATTGCGTATATGATCCGAAAGCAACGGAATACGGGACAGTGTTTCTATTTCGTCGGGGGAAAGGAAATGTATTGAATCCATGTCTATATATAAAGAACGTTTAATACGCTGACCCGGGGCGTTCTCTACCCCGCGCCAGTTTCGAAAACTGTCGGAAACAAAACTGTATATCGGTATTGTACTTATAGTCATATCCCAATTTTGAACCATTACGGTTTGGAGTGTTATGTCGATTACTTTGCCGTTAGTGTTGTATTTAGGCATTTCAATTTCATCGCCTATACGTATCATATCGTTGGATGAAAGTTGCATACTGGCGACAAAGCCGGTTATCAAATCTTTAAAAATGAGCATCAGTACGGCACTCAAAGCGCCGATGCCGCTTAGGATGCCTAACGGCGATACGTTCATTATCGTAGTTATAGCTAAGATGCCGCCAATTATATATAAAAATATTTTTATAAGCTGCAAATAGCCTTTTATTGGTATACGTTTGGATAATTCTTTTGTGCCGTTTTGATATACAAACTGTATAATGTCAAGGAATCCGGCAGCAATGTGGGCGGAAATTACGGATATAAGCGCGAGAACTATGCGTTCCGCCGCGGCGAGTAACTTTCCTTCATACGTTAAAATCTCCGGTATCACAAAATACGCGGTAATTGCCGGCACAATTTCCGAAGCGCGGCGCAGAAATACTGTATTAACTAAGGACTCTGACCAAAGACTGTTTCTTTTTAATATGATGCGCGGGAGTATTTTTTCAAAAACGATGTAACTTATTTTTCCAACGATAAAAATAATTAAGATAATGGCGGCTATCGAGATGATTTGATCCGCCATGTAACGAAGCTCTGCCGGAATACCAATGCGTTCATAAACGGGTCTGATTGTTGTTCGTAGAAAGGTTTCCATAACAATTTTATTTTATAATATAACGACGGTTTAGGTAAAGGGTTGTATGCCCGCTACCGGCGATTCCGGTTTCGGGGAAATCCAAGGTTTTGCATGGTTTCAACATAGTATTATCAAGGCTTTTTTAATTTTGGGCGCATTTTCACGCCGCTTTAGCGGCGCGAAAACCGCGCTTTCCGCTCTTATGAAAACGCTGCCGCGTTTTCATACCGCTTCAATCGCTTGCGCGTTCAAGCGTCCGCGTGTTGACCTTACAGTTAAAAAAAAGCGCTTTGATTCGGGGCTGATTGGACTTGTTCGCCAACCTGATTGCTTGTCGCCCAAGTCGTTTTTTAAGCGGAACTTGGCCAAGCCACACTTGGCTTGCGAAAACTGAAGTTTCCGAACAACTCTATTTATGCCAATGATATTTATAAACATGGAATAAATTATTCCATAAACTTTTTAAGGAGATGTTAAAAAATGAAAAAAAAACTTATATTGCTTGTGTTTGGTGTCATCATGTTCTCAGTCGCCGGGTTCGCGCAAGACAGAGAAGATCATTTTGAGATTGGCGGTAGTTTTTTTGTAAGTAATTCCCCGGATCCGTTGTTTTCGGATTATTTTGGAGGAGGTTTAAATTTTGGCGGTGTAAGATACTTTTGGGACAAAATAGGTATAGGGTGCTATGTTAATATATCAGCCGCTTTCCCTTATGATGAAGTCCTTATACTCGACGTTGATATATTGGCAGGTCCAGTTTTCCGGCTGATTCAAAATTACCGGTTCAACATACCGATTGTCGCGGGAGTATACCTTGAGCGCGCTACTATGTACGGAACCAGCATAGCAACACGAGATTTAAGTATTGGTGCAGGGTTAGGCGTATCGATTGAATACTATTTAGCGGAAAAGTTTTATCTGTATGGACGTGTACAGGGATGTTATGGAATTTATATGGAAGAATTACGAGTAACCCCTTCAATTGGTGTCGGTTTTGGGGGCGTTTGATAAAAAACGGTTCCGGCTAGATAGATATCATCTCTGGTATAAGCAGCGCAAGCGATTGTAGGGGTTGCGAAGCAAGACACGGCGCCCCCTGCGGGGGCGATGTGGCCGGAGCGCGACAGCGCGTAGCCCCGAAAAGCGCGGTTTTCGCCTGCCGCAGGCGAAAATGCGCCCGATAATGAAAAAAATACTGCTGATACTATGTTGAAACCATGTAAAACTTTGAATTTTTCTGAAACCGGAATCGCCGCAAAACCCAAAATATCTATTGACAGTATTTTTTTAATGATATATAATTTTATTTTCAGTCAAGTGAGCATTGATTGCGGGAAAAAACTACTGTAATCAAAAAAACCGGATTCCAAATTTTTAATTACAGGACTTAATCAAACGCTTGCTTTATAGAGAAAGGGGGAAAAAATCCGCTTGCTAAGTTTTAGCGTTAGGGCGGACCCTTTTGAAAAATTTGGATAAAATCATGCAATTTTTTGATACTCATGCCCATATTGGCTTAATATTTGACGACCCTATCGAGCAATTAATGGTAACGCAGGAAGCCCGCCAGACCGGCGTTTCAAGAATTGTTTCAATATGTAACAGCCTGCATGATTTTGTGAAGGTTTACGAGAACCTTAAATCCGCAACGAATGTGTATCATGCTGTCGGCGTTTCTCCGTCCGAGGTGCAGAACCCCGGTAAAGGGTGGCTGCAAACGATTGAGCAGAGCGTCCATCTGCCGCGTGTGGTTGCTATAGGCGAAATAGGGCTAGATTACTACCATAAATATGGCGACAAGAAGTCCCAGATAGAATTATTCATCAGCCAGCTTGATCTTGCAAGCAAGTTGAACTATCCCGTCATAATTCACAACCGCGATGCGGGACGGGATGTGCTTGACATACTGCGGGATCGTCTGCCTCCAAAAGGCGGTGTTTTACACTGTTATTCGGAAAATGCCGAGTACGCCAAAAAAGCCTTGTCGCTGAACCTGTATTTTTCGTTTGCGGGTAATTTGACATACCGCAATGCGCGGAATCTTCACGAAACCGTAGGCGTTCTGCCTTTGGACCGTATTTTGATAGAATCGGAGAGTCCCTTCATGGTGCCTGCCGAACATCGCGGCAAACGTAATATGCCCAAATATCTTCCAATGACGGCCCGTTGTCTCGCCGATATGCTTAAACTTAGCATTGAAGAGACAGCCGCCGCGCTTTGGGAAAACTCTAACCGCTTCTTTGGATTACCTAACGAATGAACCGCCTCGCGGCAAGCGCGCCTAAGGTCGAAGACCGGCGTTTGCGGCGAGGTATCTTGTAGGCGTTGAAATTATTTATGTGGTTCGATCGGGTAAGGAAATTATTGAACTGTGGGGTCTAATACCATTTTTTATTTGGCGTTGCCAACTCTAACCGACGCAAGCGGCGGGGTATTAGACCCCACTGCGAATAAATTTTCACTCCCTACGCCTTTGCCGCTATCTCCGAATCCTGAACCGCCGGCTTGCCTATACCGTCCGCTACAGATAGGCGGTCCGGACGGCCTTTATATTTCCGGCAACCTGTTTCTTGCTCCGGCGGCAGGATACACGGACAGCGCGTTCCGCTCAATATGCGTGGAACAAGGAGCGAGCCTCACTTTTACCGAACTTGTATCGGCGGAAGCGTTAAGCAGGGGCGTTCACGGATATGAACATTTGCTTCGCCGTGCGGAAAACGAAAAGACTTGGGCGGTACAGCTTTTTGGAGCTTCGGAGCGGGCAATGGCTCAGGCGGCGGCATCCCTTGCGCCGTACAAACCGGATATGATTGACATAAACTCAGGCTGTCCCGTACCAAAAGTTACACGTATCGGGGCGGGAGCGGCTTTGATGCGCGAACCTGAAAAACTCATGTCCATTGTTGAAGCTGTCGTAGAAACTTCTAAAAAAACACTGGGGGGAGTTCCGGTAAGCGTAAAACTAAGGAGCGGCTGGGACGCGGCATCTATAAACTTTTTAGAATGCGCCCGCGCCGCGGTTAAGGCCGGGGCGGCGTTTGTGAGTCTGCACGCAAGAACGCGGGCGCAGGGATATTCGGGTAAAAGCTGCTGGAGGCATATAGCGGAGTTGGCGGCTGAACTGCCTGTTCCTGTGGCGGGTTCCGGCGATTTGTTTAAAGCGGAGGATGCGGCGCGTATGCTCTGTGAAACCGGCTGCGCCGCCGTTATGTTCGCCCGCGGGTCTTTTGGCAATCCTTTTATTTTTAGCGAAACAAAAAATTTGTTGACGGGTAAGACGGCGGAAAGTCCAAGCGCCGCTCTGAGAATAAATACCGCTCTGCGTCAGCTTGAAATTCTTGCCCGCGACATAGGCGAAAAAAGCGCCTGCCTTGAAATGCGTAAAGTTTTTTGCGCCTACACGAAGGGGCTTCACGGCGCGGCCCCGCTTCGCGCCCGTATTGTCCACGCCGCAACGATTGACGAATACCGTTCACTGCTGGCCGCGATTACTTAACAGAGTTCAGAAACTTCAAGTTTCCGTAAGCCGGCATGGTTTGGCTGTCAAGTGCTAAAAACTTGCTCGATAAGCAACCGGATTATTGACAATCCCAAATCTTAATTTGCGCGAAAAACGCGGGGTATTTTTTATAGCGTCTCTACCATTAAAATCGCGCATAAAATAAGGGGGGGGGGGG
>JAITDS010000180.1 GCA_031282435.1 Spirochaetaceae bacterium | reverse complement strand
TACCATTTCTACAGACCTCACGCCGCTCTCGGTTTCTTGACCCCCGCCGAATTTTCCTCTACTCTGGGCTTACACATTCACATCCCGTAACTGTCCTATTTGTTATGAGAACGGACATTTCGCTTGCACTATCATTATAATTTTGACATACTGGTATAAAATTATGAATGAGCAAAGTGTAGTTCCAATAGAACAAATGCTTCCTCCAAAGTTGCCGTTGGTGGCGCTTTCGGGGCGGCCAATTTTCCCCGGAATTTTTACCCCTATTATGGTGGGAAACCCGTCGGATGTAAGGATGATAGATGAAACGGTTTCCGGTGACGGCTATATAGGGCTTGTACTTATTGAACATGATACGGAAGTTCCGGATATTAACGATTTGTATAGCGTAGGCACAGTTGCTAAAATTGTGAAAAAAATTAACCTGCCGGACGGCGGTTTGAATGTTTTTATCTCTACAATAAAGCGTTTCAAAATAAAGAAGACTATAAATCCGGTTAATCCGATAATAGCGGCGGTTAGTTATATTGAAGATGAGGAGGACAACACAAGCGAAGTTAAGGCTCTTACTCGCGCCCTCATCAGCGAAATGAAGCAAATTTCTGAGAACAACCCGCTTTTTTCCGAAGAGATGCGGCTGAACATGGTGAATATAGACCATCCGGGCAAAATTGCGGATTTTATTGCCAGTATTCTTAACATTGATAAAAACGAACAGCAGCGTGTGCTGGAGGTGTTCAATATTCGTAAAAGAATGGAGCAGGTACTGGTTTATATCAAAAAAGAACAGGAATTGCTGCGGATACAAAAGCGGATTCAACGTGAAATTAACGAAAAAATAGAAAAATCGCAGCGTGAATACTTTTTGAAAGAAGAATTAAAGGTGATTAAGACCGAATTGGGACAGGCGGCGGACGCTAAAGGGTCGGAGTATAAAAGAATAAAAGAAAAAATAGACGCATTTAAGTTTGAAGGTGAAATTAAGGAAACGGTTGATCAGGAATTAGAAAAATTCAGCCTAATGGAACCAAATTCCGCCGAATTTATTGTTACCCGCAATTATCTTGATTGGATTGTAGCCATGCCCTGGTTAGATCCTATCCCTGAGAACTTTGATCTGTCCAAAGCGGCCTCGATTCTTGAAGGCGACCACTATGGGCTTAAGGATGTAAAAACACGTATTGTGGAATATCTTGCCGTGCGGAAACTTAGGCAGGATAACAAAGGTTCAATAATTTGTCTTGTTGGTCCTCCCGGTGTTGGCAAAACATCGGTTGGCCGTTCAATATCTCATGCCTTGGGCAAGCAATTTTTTCGCTTTTCTGTCGGCGGAATGAGGGATGAAGCGGAAATAAAAGGGCATCGCAGAACTTACATAGGCGCAATGCCGGGTAAAATAATTCAGGGTCTTAAAATTTGCAAGGCTAAGGACCCTGTTTTCATGATTGACGAGATAGACAAGATGGGCAGTAGTTTTCAGGGTGATCCGTCCAGCGCTTTGCTGGAGGTTCTGGACCCTGAGCAGAATATCAGTTTCCGTGACCACTACCTTGATCTGCCTTTTGATATTTCACATATTTTCTTTATTGTTACGGCTAATACGCTTGATACTATTCCCGCGCCGCTTATTGATCGTATGGAAGTAATAGAACTGCCGGGTTATATTGATACGGAGAAACTTGAAATTGCTAAGCATTATTTGTTGCCCAAAAGTCTAGAAAAAAATGGAATAAAAAAGAATCAAGTAAAGTATACGAAAGAATCGTTGCTTCACATCGCAAACGGATACGCGCGTGAGGCTGGTGTGCGTAATTTTGAAAAGAATTTGGATAAAATTCATCGCAAAATCGCAAAAAAGATAGTTGAAGCGGAGGAAAACGCTGAAGGAAAAGAGGAGCCTCATTTTTCAATAGATAAAAAGGCTGTAGAGGAGTATTTGGGCAAGCCTATATTCCCGGAAGGCGTGTATAAGAAGGCCGATCGTCCCGGAACCTCTATTGGGCTTGCGTGGACAAATATGGGCGGCGATACGCTGATAATTGAGGCTATATCAACTCCGGGCAAGTCTGGTTTTACGCTGACAGGTAAGATGGGCGATGTTATGAAAGAGTCTGCCGCGATAGCTATGACATACGCTCGTAAGTTGGGGCTTGAAAAATACGGCATTAAGACTGAGTGGTTTGAAAACAACCATATACATTTGCATATACCGGAGGGAGCTACGCCCAAAGACGGTCCTTCTGCGGGTATTACAATGGCGATAGCGCTTCTTTCTATGATGCGGAATAAAGTTATCACTCCATACCTCGCAATGACGGGAGAACTTAGTCTTACCGGAAACGTGCTTCCTATAGGCGGCCTAAAAGAGAAAACTGTAGCTGCTCAGCGCAACAGAGCCAGGCATATTATTATACCTAAACAAAATTTGCGTGACTTGGATGATATTCCGGAACTTGTAAAAAAAGGTATAGAATTTCATCCGGTGGAACGTTTTGAGGAAGCGTTGCGTCTTGCGCTGCCAGACTAGCACGGTCATAATAGAGTTGTTCAAAAACTTCAATTTTTGCAAGCCAAGCCAAGCATGGCGGCCATGCACGGCTTGGCCAACAACTGCTAAAAACTTGTTCGATAAGCAACCGAATTATTGAACAAGTCCAATAAACGGGGGGGGGGGGGTAAAATGAAAATACAGGTAGATACACATACCCATTCGACTGCCTCACTGCATGCGTATTCAACGCTGGATGAAATGGTGAACGGCGCAAAAAAACACAAATTAAAGGGTTTTACCTTAACCGAGCATGGCCCCGCTCTACAAGGGGGGTTACCGCATCCGTATTATTTTGGAAATCTACAGGTAATACCTAAAAAAATTCGTGGCATTAGTTTATTCCGGGGCGTTGAGTTGAATATAATGGATGAGGCGGGCGCGGTGGATTTGTCCGTAAAATACTTAAAGACACTTGATTTTGTTATGGCGGGTCTCCATGAAGCTTGTTTTAAACCAAGTTCGACAGAAGCGAACACTCGCGCCATGATTGCCGCGTTAGCTAATCCGTATGTTGACTGCATATCACATCCGGGAAATCCACCATATCCGATAGATTATGAAGAAGTAGTAAAGTCCGCCGCTCGTTTGGGTAAGGCGCTTGAAATAAACAATAGTTCTTTTAAGGTAAGAAAGGGTTCTTTTGAAAATTGTAAAACGATAGCCCGTCTTTGTAAGCAGTATGGCTGCCTTGTGAGTTGTGGAAGTGACGCTCACTATTGGAGGGATGTAGGCAACTTTGAAACGGCGCGGGCGGTAATAGTTGAAGCCGGTATAGACGAGGCATTGCTTATAAACAGCACTATGGAAAGATTTATAGAATTTTGTACGTTGCGGACAAATGAACGTAAGGCCGCATGAAATCTGAATTGCCTGCGCAAACGGATGCCGCGGCCCGGCTTGGTACGGAGCCGGTATGGCGCTTGCTGCTTCGTTTTTCCATTCCTTCTATAGGCGGTATGCTGCTTAACGCGCTGTACAATGTTGTAGACCGTATATTTGTGGGGCGTGGTGTAGACGAAATCGCGCTTGGCGGTATATCTCTTGTTATGCCGCTTATGACTCTTTCTATGGCCTTTGCTATGCTGTTCGGCGTAGGCTCGTCAAACATGATTTCTATGCGGATGGGGCAAGGGCGGCGGGACGAGGCTGAAAACGCGCTGAATCATTGTTTTTTTCTATTGATAACTGTTGGTTTTATAACCGCCGTTGCCGAGCTTGCGTTGCTTGATCCATTGTTGTCATTATTAGGAGCGCAGGAAGGTAGCGCCTCGATTCATTATGCGCGAAGTTATTATCGTATAATTCTTTTTGGACAGGTGTTTTTTCAGCTTAGTTTTGGACTTTCGCATTGTAGCCGCGCACAAGGTTTTCCACTTATGTCATTAATGTCTATGGTATTAGGCGCGGGGCTTAATGTCATACTGGACGCGATATTCATTTTAATTTTTAAATGGGGTGTTGAAGGCGCGGCTTTCGCTACGATAATCGCGCAATTTTGCGCGGCAACGTGGATAGTAACTTTTAGCTTTGGCAGGAAAGCAATCATTAGGATCAAGATAAAGACGTTCAAGCCTTCGCTCAATATCTTTAAAACGATTATGGCTTTTGGTTCAGCCTCCGCGTTGTTGCAATTTGCTATGTCCGCCGTGCAACTTATTGCCAATTCAAGCATTGTACGGTATGGGGCCATAGAGCTTGGAGGCGATAACGGCGGCGACATAGCGCTTTCTGCCATGACGATAGTAATAACATTTACCATGTTGATATTCATGCCGGTTTTTGGCATAAATCAGGGGGCGCAGCCGATATTGGGTTTTAACTATGGAGCAAAAAAGTTTGACCGTGTTCGTAAGGCATATTTTTTAGCCGTAGGCGCGGCCACCTGTTTTTGTCTTGTCGGTTTTATTGTTTCGCAGTTTTTTTCTGTTTTTGTGGTTCGGCTGTTTGTTCCCGACGGCAGTCCTATCCTTGTTAGGATTAGCCAGTTTGCAATGCGTTCTTACCTTATATTACTGCCGTTAAATGGTTTTTTAATTATATCTTCGAATATGTTTGCCGTTACAGGCCGCCCCCAAGTATCAATTTTTCTTTCAATGCTGCGCCAGATAATATTGCTTATCCCATGCATTTTTATTTTTGGCAAATTGTGGGGGCTTACCGGAGTTATCATGGCTTCACCTGTTGCTGAAGGTCTTTCGAGCTGTGTTACCGCCGTGTTGATTTTCTTTGAGTTAAAAAAATTGCGCTCACCGCCGCCCGTAGAATAGAGTCCGTTTAGGGATGTCTGGCGGGTCGGGCTTATCGTCAATATAATTTGTTTATGGGGATTTGCCGTATACCTCTTAAGACTTTAAAATTATTGCTATTTTTTTTAGCGGTTTTTCCCAACAACCTTTTTTGCGTAGACCGTATTTATTGGGATAATCCTGAACAGTTTACGACGGACAGCGGAAGTTTCCCGCAGACCGCTTCCGGACAAGGTATTGCGGTCGTCGGCTGGCAGGAGGCTGTGGGGACAGCGGCAAGCGGTCAAGTTTATATTTCCATTGCCGTGAGTTCAGAAATGACCGGTTATGACTGGGCAGTTCATAAAAGAATTGCCGGTCCCTACAATTACGCTATAAATGAACCTTCAATTTTTACGTTAAGCATTGATAAAACCGGACGTATCTTTGTATGTATTGCCGCCGATACGTCTCAAATTGAGATTTTGGTTTCGGATAATGGGGGCTTTGATTTTGAACGCAGACTGCTAAGTCAAATTGGCGCGGCTGTGCCGGAAGAGACGGGTGAAGCTCTCGCTCCGCGCATATTTCACATGACGGATAATTCTTCTATTATGTTTGTTCTCCGCGCTCTTGGCACAAACTTAAGCACTTACTATGCCCGCTCCGAAGACGGCTATACATGGTCGCGTTTTGAACCTTTCGTTAAGGAAAGCCATTTACAGCTTAACTTTTTACCAGTACACGCGGCTATTGGTAACACGGATTATGTAGTATTTCAGTCTCTGATCTATGGCAGTCTAACTCGCCCCAGTTATCAACTTTATTTTAAATCCAGCCGGGACGGCGGCCGGAATTGGTCGGATTCGCGCCGCATAACAACGTTTAGCGACCCGCTTACAAATACCGCTACGGATGCCTACAACAATGAGCGGGCCAGTCTTTTGAGTTATAACGGTAGGCTGTTTTTAGCGTGGGAACGCAGGGTTTCCACAGAGTCGCCGCAAATTTACGGTATCATGCTGAACGGGGACGGTTCACCGGACGGAGCGGCCGAGCGTATTAATTCGCAAAACGCATACTGTAACAACCCGATAGCGGTTAACTACGAGGGAGATATCGTTGTGGTTTGGTTTGATAACCGGCTTGGTCAAAACGAAGCTTTTATGGCGATGAAAATTAACGATGTCTGGGAAAATATAGAACTTTCACGCTTTTCAGAAAGTGTAATATTCGCGCGTCCTGCTCTGGTAAACGATACTTTTTATGTTTTTTGGCAGGATGTCTCAAATGGAAATAATAAAATTTCTATTTTATCATCTGATAAAACCGTCCAGTCGCCGCAACTTATAGCGGGTAATTTTACGAACGGTCAGCGTAGCGCCATAAACAGGGCTCGCATAAGCTGGAAAGTTCCTTATGATTCTTCCGGAATAAAAGGTTATTCTTGGATATGGAGTCGTAACGTTGCGGCGCTTCCGCCGCGGGAGGTAATAGCGCCGGCAGATTACACTTCTATAGAAGAAATCGCGCAGGAAGACGGTCAGTGGTACTTTACAATAATATCTCAGGATAACGCGGGGAACTGGTCTCCCCCGGCTTCTATAAATTTTATTCGTGATACAACACCGCCGCCGGCAGCCGGTATTATGCCGCTTGCAGTGGGCACTGACGGTAATCTTCTTTCCAATACTTTTACTATACGCTGGACAGAACCGCCGGCATCAGACATAGCGGGATACGCATGGGATCTTGATTATATCGCGCCGATTGGGGCTTCGGAAAATACCGTTATGCGGCAAGTCTCTATGTCTGAAAATATGCCCGTGAGGGCGCTTAGAAACCGTGGGCGTGAAAATTACGCTTCTTTCGTAAATGAGGATGACGGATGGTGGCGTTTTACCGTAAGACCACTTGACGATGTTGGAAATGTGGGGCCTCCGTCTTCTATAATTTTTAAGATGAATAAGTACATCCCCCATACATTTATAACTTTGCTGGACTATCATCAGGGAATACAAGGCAATGTATCAATGGAAATAATTGGACGCGGTTTTTTGGAAAGCGGCGCGGTAAGCGATATATTTTTTCGCAAAGACGGGCAAATTGTTCGCCGTCTTAGTTTGGCAAATGGAGATTATACTGTAATTGGCGACAGAGAAATCATGGTTCCGGACGTTGAGTTTTTGCCGGAAGGAAGTTACTATATCGTAGTAAGACACCCGTTACGCGGGGAGGCCGCCTCGCCCAAACCTATAAGCATAGCAAAAACTTTTACCGTAAAATTTGGCGACTTTACTAATATGTGGAAAACTTCTTGGATTACGCGGATTGGAAAAAATATTGTTTTTGATATTGAGCTTGCCGCAGTCTATTTGTTGATAGCTTTTTGCGCCCTGTTAGCTCTGCTTACACTGCGCGGAATTGGTGTTATACTGCTTGAAAACAGGGCGATACGCATAGAAACCTTTGCGTTGATAAATGAGGATATGATGCCGGAGGAAAAAAAGCGGCAAGCGGCGCTTGTCAAAAAACATATTTTAGGCTTAAGGCTGAAATTCGCGCTGTTTATCCTCGCGCTTGTAATGCTCATAGTTGCCATGTTTTCCGTCCCTTTGTTTATGTCTATGAGTCGTACCCAGCGGCAGACTCTTATGCGCGGTCTGTGGGATCGTTCTTCCGTTCTTCTTAGGGCAATATCTCAAAGTTCGCGCGTGTTTTTGCCGTCAAATAATGTGCTGGAGTTAGGTTATCTGCCCGCGCAAATGTCATCCATTCCAGAGGCTCATTATGTTACTATCACTGGTTTTGGTTCCGGGGACACGTTAACCAACGACTATGTATGGGCGACAAATGATCCTGATATTCTGCTTAAAATCAATACGGAAATGTTTGTTCCCGGTATTTCCCGTATAACAGATGATATTACCGAGGAGCTTTCTGGGCTAAATGAAGCATTGAACGTGGAAGCGGGGGAAGCGGTGGGCAGTATGACAAAAATTATTGATCAGTTCAATCACGAAAGTAGGGAATTAGTGCTTTTGACTGATGCGGAAAGCCGGAGGCGTCTGGAAGATATTCAGGTTGCAACCCGTGAATTTGAAAACAGGATAACGTCAATCTTGGACGGTTTGGGCAGTAATATAAATTCATACCCTGATTTTAATATTGATGAGACTGATATGTCCAATAGTAAGACATATCTTTTATATAAACCCGTAATGTTCCGGCAAGGTTCAAGCGATATTTATGTACGTGGTATAGTCCGGCTGGAAGTTTCTAACGAGAGTATATTAGAAGCTATATTGGAAGGACAGCGCAGTATACTGACAACCCTTATGTATGTCGCGATAGTCGCTATTCTTATGGGCAGTATAGGCGCTATTATCCTATCCACATTGATTATTCGTCCTATACGTATTCTTGTAAAGCATGTTGAGCAGATTCGTGATACTAGGAATAAAGCCGAGCTTGAAGGTACTGAGATAGATCTGAAAACTAATGATGAATTGGAAATTCTTGCCGAAACCATAAACGATATGACGCACGGCCTTGTAGTGGCGGCGAAAGCGGCTGAAGATCTGTCTGTAGGAAAAGAGATTCAAAAGAAATTTATACCGTTAGCAACGGACAAAGATGGAAATAAACTTAGTTACGGATATGAGGCTACCAAAAACACAAAATTTTTTGGATATTATGAGGGCGCAAAAGGCGTATCCGGGGATTATTTTGATTATCAGGACATTGACGGACGCTATTTTGCCATTATAAAGTGCGATGTTGCAGGGAAGGGAGTTCCGGCGGCTCTTATTATGGCCCAAGTCGCTACGATGTTCCGCAACTATTTTAAGACGTGGACTCCTGATAAAAATGGACTGCATATTGAATCGCTTGTTTATCTTATGAACGATTTTATTGAAACACTTGGTTTTAAGGGGCGTTTCGCGGCTTTTACGCTGTGTATATTTGATTCGTTAAAAGGGCTTCTTAGTTTTTGTAACGCCGGCGACAACCTGATACATTGGTTTGATCACTCCGAAAATAGATTAAAAACGCTCACGTTGCCTCAAACACCTGCCGTTGGAGTGCTGCCTAACTCAATTCTTGAAAGTACCGGCGCTTATCAAATTCAAAACTTGCAGCTTAGTCACGGCGATATGCTGCTTATGTACACTGACGGTATTGAAGAGGCAAAACGTCTTTTCCGGGATGCGGATTTTAATGAAATTGTTTGTAGTTATAACGATTTGCCGCAGGATTCACCGCATGGCAATCATACGGTAGGGCAAAACGGCGAAGAACTTGGCGCGGACCGTGTTGAGGCTATTATTGATGCCGTAATGAATAAGCAGATGTACACACTGTATAAGTATCATAATCCTTTGGGAGAGATAGAATATCATTTTGATTTTACTTCCTGCGCAGGCACTATAGAAGAAGTAATTATGGCTATGGTATCTATAGAAAAAGTTTTTCGTATGTACAAAAAACCGGGGGTAGGTGACAATGTAAGCATCCTTGTTGACGGCAAAATAAATTCATTCTTGCATGATTATTTTGTCGAATACCGGAAATATTGCAAAGTAAAAAATTATCCGGAAAATCCTATGTATGTATATTATTTGGGAATGAGCGAAGATGAGCAGTATGACGACCTAACGATACTTGGTATGCACTGGAAATAGGTTTAGAATTGCCGTCGTGCTTGGCTTGTAAAAACTGAAGTTTTTGAACAATCCTAATTGACCTTTCTATTAATTTAATTAATAACGTCGTACGCAAAAACGCAGTAGTAATCCCGATTTCAAAATGAAAACAAGCGCCAACTTTTACCGCAAAAGACGCTTTTAGGCTGCGCAAGCGATTGTAGGGGTGCGAAGCAGACACGGCACCCCGCAGGGGTGGCGTGGCCGGAGCGACAGCGTAGCCCCGAAAAGCGCGGTTTTCACCTGCCGCAGGCGCGCCTGCGGCAGGTGAAAATGCGCCCAACAATTAAAAAAGAGTCTCTGATACTATTTGAAACCATGTAAATTTGAATCCTTCCGAAACCGTAATTGCTGGAAGACGCAATTCGGCCTATTGACAAAAACCGGGCATATTTTTATTCTGTTAATGGTATATTTCAAAGGAAGTGAGGGGGTTCGGCGTTAAACCGGACTAAGCCTCCGCTATCCCGTAACTGTAAGAAGTATAATCCGTCAAACAAGGCCACTGATAATATGATTGGGAAGGCCGGCGGAGGGCGAGTTCAAGTTTGAATGTTGCCCGGACTTTGAGCCAGGAAACTTTGGTATACCGCGGACCTGTTCCGCCATATTTCTTGAAAGCTGAATGTTCGTAAGCGGATATTCAGGCGGCTTCGCGGATAAAGCCAAAGGAACACTATATGCATCCCCCCCCCCCCCCAAGCTTTTTTAGGTTGCCGTACGCGCCTCAAATCGCAAATTACCGTGTTTTATCCGTTTCTCATACCAGGTTTAATAACCCTGAGTTCAAACTTGGATGGCCGTCCGTCGAACGTTGTTCGAAATTAGGTTTGAACCAGGGTTTTTTTATTGTAACACGCCACAAGGAGGGGTTACAACATGGAATTATTTTTTTCGCGTCCTGAAAAACGGTTTCGGGACAGGAACGGCAGATTCATCGCTATTGCGGGATTATTAACGGCGCTTTTAATCGCGCCGCCTGCTTTTGCAGATGAATTTACGTTGCAAGGAGCGATGGAAACGGTGCTTATACCTGTGCAGGTACAGAATGAGGACGACGGGGACGTTTACGCGGAAACCGGTTTAGGCATATTCGGGTATAGCCCGTACGGGGGAGCGCGTTTCAAACTTATGTCTAACGCCTCGCTTGATAGAATAGGCATGATAAGCTACCTAAGATTCTACACGTCAACGGCAGGCGGCAACCGTTTGGACACGATTTGGCTGGGAATTTGGGTAAAACCAACGGATTGGTTGCGCTTTGACGTAGGCAGCCTAGAGGACTGGACGCTTTGGGGTAAATTCGGGCAGCAACCTTTTGCCCCGTACACCCAGCGTTCCAAAGACGAAGATGCCATTTTTACCGAATTTTATTACCCGTCCGGCGCACTTATGACCATACGTCCAAACGATAACCTTTTTATCGGCGTGGGGCTTCCCGCGCTGAATAGCAAGAGCGCCGATAGCAGCAGACCTGACAGCTACAATCCGTCATACATAATTAACGCTGAAGCCGCTGAAAAAGCTTACGAGCGAATACAGGCGGCAATTGGTTACAGGATTGACGGCGTAGGACTGGCGCGTTTTCAATACGTCGGGGCGAATCCGAGCGCCAGTTTTGGGGAAGATAAGGATGATGTACCGGGGCCCGATACAATTTCAATAGGTTCTTCCGCGAGGCTTGAAGGGGCCTTCGCATATAACGGAATCCCGAATTTTTTGATAGATGCCGGTTTCAAAATTCCTATTGAATTTGAACAAGGCGGCGGTAAATTCCTTGCTCCTTACCAAATTTCAGCCGGATTTAGCGTACAACCAAATAATTTTAAGGTTTTGGGACGTATTGACAGTAAATTCGGAAGCGTGGCTAAATCCAAGACGATCGCCGACAGCGACATTGATTACGAATTCAAATACGCGCCCGAATTTAATTTTCATCTTACGCCGTCGTATATACTGGACACCGTTGAAATTGGTTTAGACTGCGGTTTTGAGTGGCTCGGAGAAACTTCAAATAACGGAGTTACACTGGACGGCGGAACGCGGGGAGGCATCGGCGTTTTCGCAAGGAAGAACTTTGGCCCGGGAACTTATGTTATAGGCGGGATAGGCTATCATTTTGGCGGCACGTTTAATTCCAAAAATTTACCGGATGTTTTCACAATTCCTATCATATTCAACTATGCGTCGCCTAAAGCTTCGCTATTAGGAAATTAGAAAACACAAAACTGATTATGGGCGCTTTGCGTTCATAAATGATTTAACTTAAGCGGCGGTACCGCCGCTTTTAATCTTTTAATAAAGGAATAAAATGAAACCATACAACAAATTAACAAGCGCCTTTGCGCGTATAGCATTTGCTTTGTTTATTTTAACAGGAGCCGAAGCGCTTTTCGCCGCGGCTAAACAGCAGCCGGTTACCACGTCACCGGGCGGCGTAACTATCGTAAGCCGCATAGGGGATAGAGATTATACCGTCAACTTTCCCCAAGCGCCGCGCCGTGCGGTAAGTCTTTCGCATTTTAGCACCGAAATGATGCTGGCACTGGGGCTTGAAAAGCAAATGGCGGGTGTCGCGTGGATGGACAACGAACCTCTGCCCGAATTCAAAGCGGCTTTCGATAAGATTCCGCTGCTTTCGGACCGTTATCCTTCGCAGGAAGTATTACTCAACGCCGAACCGGATTTTGTAACAGGCTGGGCATCAGCTTTTTCAGATAAAAATTTTCCCCCTGAATTCCTCGAACAAAACGGAATACCGTTTTATCTGCCGCGGGTAGAATATTTGGGCGCTAACATGGATTCGGTATACGAAGATTTTATGCTTTTGGGCAGAATTTTCCGTGTGGACAATAAAGCCGCTTCGGTTGTAAAAAACATGAGAGAAAAGATAGACGCGATAAGCAAGAAAACAGCTGCCGCCAATACTGTTACCGTGTTCGTTTACGATTCGGGAGATACCGCTCCCTACACAGCAGGGGACGCGTTGCCAAGTGATTTGATACGACTCGCGGGCGGGGAAAACATCTACGGAAATGAGCCTAAAAAATGGCTCAGTGTTCAATGGGAGTCTGTCGTAGAACAAAACCCTGACTGGATAATAGTGATGCAGTACAGCAGCGCTGAAGATTCGGCTAAAAAAATAGACTTTCTTAAAACCAATGATGCGGTAAAGAATTTGGACGCGGTAAAAAACAACCGCATTTTTGTTATGGGACTCGCGGATCTTACCGGAGGCCCCCGCAATCCGGCGGCAGTAGAAACCATGGCCAAACATTTTCATCCTGATTTGTTCAAATAGGCAGGCGCGGGAATCATGAAAGGCAAACGTTACGCTTTGGTCTGTGCCGGGATTGGCGTTTGTCTTTTAGGGGTAATGATTTTAGCGGTAAACCTTGGGGCGGTGAATTTGCGCCCAAGCTGGATTTTTAAAATTATAGCAAACGAAATTTTTGGGCGCGAATTATTCGCGGCAGAATGGAAACCGCATCTGGTAAGCATAGTTTGGAATCTGCGGCTTCCCAAAGTCATAGCCGCCGCTTTCATCGGGGCGTCTCTTTCACTTTGCGGCGTTTTTATGCAGGCGCTTACCAGAAACCCGCTTGCCGAACCTTTTGTTTTGGGCGTATCATCCGGCGCGTCAACCGGCGCGGTCGCGGCAATCCTCATGGGAGGATTGCCGCTGCTTGGGACCTTCTCGCTGCAATTTGGCGCGTTTGCGGGCGCCATTATAGCAAGTATGCTTGTTTTCGCGTTTTCCGGCGGCGGGAACGGCACAAGCCGCTTGGCTCTTACAGGCATGGCTATATCCGCCGTTTTTGCGGCATTGACCAATCTTCTTATATTTATAAGCCCTGACACGCACAAAATAAATTCCGCTGTTTTTTGGATGATAGGATCGCTTGCCGGAGTAACTTGGGCGCGGCTGCCGCCAATTGTAATGGTATTTTGTGCCGGACTCTGCGCCGGTTTATTGACGCGCCGCTCTCTTGACATAATGCTTACCGGAGAAGAACGCGCCCATACTTTAGGCGTTGACACCAAAATGTTAAGACGCATATTGATTGTGATAAGTTCTCTTCTTGCCGGAGTTGCGGTATCTATATCAGGAGTAATCGGCTTTGTAGGACTCGTGATTCCGCATATAGGCCGTACGCTTTTTGGGCCGGTACATGGCAA
The DNA here is from genome assembly GCA_031282435.1 of Spirochaetaceae bacterium. Classification (GTDB taxonomy): domain Bacteria; phylum Spirochaetota; class Spirochaetia; order Treponematales; family Breznakiellaceae; genus JAIRMY01. The sequence goes on along the minus strand of JAITDS010000180.1, from coordinate 596 downwards.
GCTCATAGCGCCGATCTGTCTTTTGGGCGCGGCGTTTATGGTCTGTGCCGATATGCTTGCCCGCGTACTCGCAAAACCGGAAGAAATGCCGGCGGGAATCATCACGGCTCTTATAGGAGCGCCCTTTTTCCTGCATCTTTTGCGAACAGGTTTTTATAAATTCGGAGATTAAAGGGTATTATTGTGAAATTTTCGGAGCATAAAGAGCGGATTCGCGCGGAGCATATTGATTTTACTGTAAACGACGCAAATCTACTGCAAAACGTCAATTTTGAGATAAAAGAAGGCGTTTTTACCGGACTTATCGGACCCAACGGCTCTGGAAAGACGACCCTTCTTAAAACGATTTACAGGTTATATAAGCCTTCACACGGAGTTGTTTATCTTGACGGCGAGAATGTTCACTCATTAAAGCCAAAAATCGCGGCTCAAAAGATGGCTGTTCTGGCTCAGGAGCATAGGGCTGTTTTTGACTTCCCTGTAATAGAAATGGTCTTGATGTCCCGCCATGCCAGAAAGAATTTTTTGGAAACTGCCACACGCGGGGATCTTGCGATATGCGAAGACGCTTTGCGGCAACTCGGATTGTACGAACT
>JAITDS010000156.1 GCA_031282435.1 Spirochaetaceae bacterium | reverse complement strand
TGGAACGTTGCATGTTACAGCCGCTTAATAAAACGGGGGGTAAAAGCCGGAAAATTTATGTATTTTGCCGGAAAATCGCCCCCCCCCCCCCCTAAATGAATTTAGCCGCCTAAATAATTTTGTTGTAAAAATACCGCCCTATCGTTTCTCCGGTACGACATTAGTTTTGGAGATGCCGGTATGAGCGTTAAAATTTCCTCCACGCCGAAAATAAGCGTAATACTGCTGGCGTTTAACCGCCCGCAGTATCTGACGCGGGCATTTGAATCCGTTTTGTCTCAAACCTTTGACAATTTTGAAATAATACTGGTTGACAACGGTTCTACCGACGGTGAAACAAACACGATATGCCGGAAACTTGCGGAAAACAAATCTAATGTAAAACTGCTGCAAAGGACGGACAGCAATATCGGCAGAGGGCGGAACGCCGCGCTCGACGCGGCTCAGGGTGAATATATCGTTTATGTTGACGATGACGATTACGCGTCTCCTGAGCTACTGGATTTTTTATACAGACTTGCGCTGGAATACGACGCGGACATATCATTTTGCGGCTCATATAAACAGAGAATAAACAATCCCCCCGAAGTTCAGTTTGAATTCAACAAACGTTTTGTTATGACACCGGAAGAAGCCGTTTATGAAGTTCTAGAACGTAAAATAACAAACAGCGCGCTTACCCCTAAACTTTTAAAACGCGGCCTCTGTACGCAATTCTATTTTCCCGATGGCCGGAAATATGACGACATTACAATTTCGTACAAACTGTTTGCTTCGGCAAATAGAATCGCCGCCGATGGAAAACCCTTATATACATTTCTGCGGCACAGCGCCAACAATTCCGGTTTTACAAATGATGACAAACAATTAAATCCGCTCCAGTTAGAAGAATATTTTTGTGTCTACAAGGAACGAACAGAATGGCTTTGTAAAAAACTTCCAACCATAGCGGAATATATTAATTACAGTGAATGGTCATTTCTGCTTTCAATGTACAGAAAGATAACTGTAAATAAATTGACACACTGCGAAAAGCAGCGTTCATACTGTGCCGCTTATTTAGAAAAAGCCGGCGATAGATATATAAAATCATCATGGATAAAAGATTTTGAATTTACATATCTAGATCTGTACAAGGAAACAAAAAATGACAAATAATTTGATACTTTCAGAATTTACACTGATTATAACAACACGGTATAATCCAATCCGCATAGATTATTCAAAATATGCGGAGCATATCTTATGAAGAGCGATATTTTGAACATCGCGGTCATAGGCTATGGTTATTGGGGGCCGAATCTTGCGCGAAACTTTTTCGCCGCCGGCGCTAACGTGGCTTATGTTGTCGATAAAGATGAAAAGCGGCTTGCGTCGGCCAAACGCGCCTACCCTATGGTGGAAGTAACGTCCGATATTGACAACGCTCTGCGTGATACAAACGTTGACGCGGTTGCCATCGCGCTTCCCGTATCGTTCCACTACCAAATTGCCCGCATGGCACTTCTCGCGGATAAACACGTCCTTGTCGAAAAACCAATGACAGAAAGCCGTCAAAGCGCGGAAGAACTTATTGAACTGGCTCTGAGAAAAAACAAAGTTATAATGTGCGATCATACGTTTTTGTATACCGGGGCGGTAAAAAAAATACACACCTTAATTTCTGAAAACGCGCTTGGACAGCTTCAATATTTTGACTCAATCAGAATAAACCTTGGACTTTTTCAAAACGATGTTAATGTTATATGGGATTTAGCCCCCCACGATATATCTATACTTTACTATATTTCCGGCGAACAGCCTGTAAGCGTTTCGGCGGCGGGATTATCGCATACAAAAAACAGCATTGAAAATATCGCATACTTGTCTATATTTTACCAGTCAAACTTTATCGCGCATATAAATGTTTCGTGGGTATCTCCCGTAAAAATACGAAGAACCATGATAGGCGGAAAATCAAAGACAATAATTTATGATGATGTTGAACCTACCGAAAAAGTTAAAATATATGATTCCGGTTATACTGTTTCAAACGATGAAAAAAATATGTTTATGGTTGATTACAGGGTGGGTGATATTTACATACCAAAACTTGACACAACGGAAGCTCTAAAAAATATGGCACAAAGTTTCTGCGACGCGGTTACAAAATCAATTAAACCGGAATCTGATTATTCTCTCGCGCTTAAAGTCGTAACGCTTTTGGAAAGCGCGGAAAAATCGCTGAAAAACAATGGAAAAGAATATAAATTATGAAAGTATTAAACGATACGTCCGCAAAGCGCTCTTTAACAGATGTAGTTGCCGGTGAAAATGTCATTATTTATGATTTTGTCAACGCATACCGCTGCACAATCGGCAATAATACAAAAATTGGAGCGTTTGTTGAAATACAACAAGGAGTGGTAATTGGAAAAAACTGCAAAATCAGCAGCCATTCTTTTATATGTGAAGGAGTAGCAATTGAAGATGATGTTTTTATCGGGCATGGAGTATTATTTATAAACGATAAATATCCGCGCTCAACTAACGAAGACGGAAGCATGAAGGGCGCTTCCGATTGGAGCTTAGTCCCGACAACCGTGCGCCGCGGAGCGTCCATAGGGACCGGCACGGTTATTCTATGCGGCGTAACAATAGGTGAAAACGCTATTGTTGGCGCGGGTTCAGTGGTTACAAGGGATGTTTTGCCAAATTCTACAGTTATGGGGAATCCGGCAATTACCCCCCCCCCCCCCATACGGCGATCACGCGGCCGGCGCAACTATGCCGGTTTCCGGCGGAAAATAAATGACGCGCAGTTTTACCACGGCAATATTTTTGTTTTTAATAGCGCGGCGCATGATTTCAGGAGAATGCGCGGTGCGTAAAACAATTTGTATAGGCGGCAAAAATAATATTGCGGTAAATTCTCTTTTATATCTGATTAACGGTTTAGCCGTAGATAAAAATGAAATATGTGCGGTTTCAACGAAGGGAGATAACGGCGTTGACAGCTGGCAAAAATCTTTTTTAAAAGCGGCCAATGATATGAACATTGACATCTGTTCTATCGAGGATATATACGACAAACAAAACATAATATTTTTATCGCTAGAATATGACCAAATAATTAAGCCGGATAATTTTGCGTCAAAATATCTTTATAATATACACTTTTCACTTTTGCCAAAATATAAAGGTATGTACACATCCACAATTCCAATACTGAACGGCGAAGCGGAAACCGGCGTTACATTGCATTTCATAGATAAAGGCATAGATACCGGTCCGGTAATTGCGCAACGGAAATTTGAAATAGGAATCAACGATACCGCCCGAATACTTTATTTTAAATATTTAGATAACGCCCTCCGGCTTTTCAAGGAACAGATTAATAAACTCCGCTCAAATTCTATAGACTGCCGCAGGCAGGATGTTTTAGGCTCTTCATATTATAAAAAAAATTCCAATTTATTTAAAATGCCCATAGATTTTCAGAAATCATCTTTTCAAATACACAACCAGATAAGGTCGTTGATTTTCAAGGAATTTCAACTTCCATTAATCAATGGGAAGCCTGTTTCCGCATCAACAATTACGGATGAATTTATCGGCTTTAATATTTTTAAGGAACATGATGACAGTTTTATTATTTCTGGAATTGACGGTTATAAAATCATTGCAAAGAAGGCGGGATGATTATGTCATACATTGAATTTATGGATTTGCGGCGTCAGTACCAAACACATAAAGAAGGAATACAAAAAGCTCTTTCCAAGGTCTGTGAAGACGCCGCGTTTTCCGGCGGAAAATACGCGGAACAATTTGAAAAAGAATTCGCGGCATATCAAGGAGCGCGTTTCGCCACGGGCGTATCAAACGGAACGGACGCGCTTCATTTAGCTATGCGCGCTTTAGGAATAACGGCGGGCGATGAAGTTATAGTTCCCGCAAATACGTTTATCGCAAGCGCTTGGGGCGCGGTATATACAAACGCGAAACCTGTTTTTGTTGACTGCGCGAATGACACATGGCAAATTGACGTTTCGCTGGTCGAATCCGCCATTACGGAAAAAACAAAGGCTGTAATAGGAGTTCATTTGTACGGCCAACCTTTTGACGTGGACGCGCTTAAATCTATCACGGATAAATACAAACTTTTTCTTATTGAAGACTGCGCGCAGGCGCACGGAGCGGAATACAAAGGCAAGCGGCTTGGCGCTCTGGCGGACGCGGGAAGTTTTAGTTTTTATCCCGGTAAGAATTTAGGCGCTTACGGTGAAGCCGGAATGACATTGTCAAATAGCGAAGAGCTTATAAAACACATAAACGCCTTAAAAAATCACGGATCATATATTCGTTACTACCATGATGAAGTCGGCTATAACAACCGTCTTGACGGCATACAAGCCGCGATATTGAGTTATAAACTTCAATTTCTTAACGCTTGGACAGAGCGGCGCGGAGAAATCGCAAAAATGTATTTTAGCGGCATCACCAATAAACATATTATCATGCAAAAACAGCCCGGTTTTGCCTCTTCGTGTTTTCATCTTTTTGTTATAGAAACTCCGGACAGAAATGATTTTACAACATATTTAAACGACAATAAAATAGGTTACGGCATACATTATCCGGTTCCATGCCATCTTCAAAAAGCCTTTGCCCACCTTGGATACAAACCCGGTGATTTACCGGTATCCGAATACCATTCTACCCATTGCTTATCGCTGCCAATGTTTCCGGAGCTTACAAATGAGGAAGTAGAACGGGTTATTGATGTGTGTAATAAATACAGGAGGAGTTAATTGGAAACAATAAACAACACGCAAAGCAGGTTGAATCTGCGCATTTTTACAGTAAAGGACATTGAAGCATTCGTTAAGAACAGGCGCATTTTAATTTACGGCGCCGGACGAAAAGGCATAGGTTTCTGCCGTTCATTGGAACGAAACGGATTTAAAGTTTATGGCTTTATTGATAAATCGCCTTTAATCGCTGAAAAAGGTATAATGCAAAAGCCGTGTTTTAGCGCCGCCGATTATTTCTCAAATATTCATAAAAAAGAAAACGATTATATTTTTACAGCCGCCGTAACGCATAGAAGTTCCAAAGAATTAAATAATATTTGCCATGAAGCAGGTTTAGAAAACGAGCATGATTTTATTGATGCGAATATTATATCGCCGTTGTATCCGTCGGTAGATATATCAGGCGTATGCAACCTAAAATGTATTGCCTGTCCGCGCGGCGACACGCTTCATTCACTCCATAAAGGAGGATTTATGAGCGCGGCAGTATATCAAAAAATATTGAATAAACTGCTGCAAGAAATACCATTCCTGTCTTCTATTGAATTGTTTATCTGGGGCGAGCCGCTTCTAAATCCGCATCTGCCTGAAATACTTGAGATAAACAACAAATTTGGCGTTGACAGCTCACTGTCAACAAATCTTAACTATAGCAAAAATCTTGAAGCGTCCGTAAAAGCGGGATTTTCTAATATGCTTATCGCCTGTTCGGGTTACGGTAAAGAAAATTATGAAGTTACACATACCGGCGCCGATTGGAATGTATTTTATAATAACCTTTTGCTGCTTTCCGAATATATTAAAAAATATAATTCGCCGCTGGTGCCTGTGATTTTTTATTTCGTTACTAAGAAAAATATTGCGGAATATAAAGATATATACGAGCTGTGCAAAAAACTCAAGTTTAGGCTGTTTATTTCGCCTTATTTGCTGTTTGCCGACTATATTCTGGACTATGCCGAAGGAAATGAAATTTGCCCCGCGGCAAAAAAAGCATCGGATTTGATGTTAGTCCATCCGAATAAATGGCTGGAACTTATGCGGAAGGAACAAAATAAACGCTGCTTTAATTACAGGGCTTTTCCCAATATCGGCTGGGACGGGGCAGTCTACGCCTGCTGCAATATAAGTCGAGGGGGGGGGGGGGGATTGCATCGGACTATTTGGACGTATCTTTGGATGAACTTATTGAGCGCAGAAATAATTCGGCTTTATGCGCGAATTGTATTAAACATTCTGTACACAGGTATGAATACGGTTTATTCACGGAATATGCGTCTAAGCTGATATACGATGCCCACGGCTTGCCGTCTTCCATATAACAAAGCCGCGTTAAATCAGCGGTCTGGTCCGCTGCGCATCTGTTTTTTAAACGGAAACTTAAGATTTCCGAATACCCGCATTAAGGAGGAGTTAATTGGATTCGTTAAAGATTGATATAGGCGTTATTATTATAAATAATATCTGCACGTTAAAATGTAAAAAATGTATAACCCTTACCCCGTATCAAAAACGCCCCATAAATTTTGATGTAGAAAATATTAAACAGGATATAGACGGGTTTTTTGAAATATTTAACAAATGTAATCATTTTGACATTGAAGGCGGGGAAACTCTGCTGCATCCTGATATACCGGAAATAGTTGCTCATTCTTTGAAACACCGCGATAAATTCAAATATGTCGCGCTGCTTACAAATGGAACTATTGTCCCCCAAAAAGCGCTGCTTGACGTATGCAAAGATAACCCTGTGTTTTTTATTATAGACGATTACGGCGATAAACTTTCAAATAAAAAAGCGGAAGTAATTGACGCTTTAGAGAAATACGGCTTGAATTACCGAGTAGATACATATCACAGCGACAGTCAATACTGCGGCGGCTGGATAGATATGGGCGATTTTTCTTACAAAAATTATTCCGAAGAAGAGCTGATGAAAAGATTTAAAAACTGCCGCGCTACGCAGGGAATACCTTACATAAAAGAAGGAAAGATTTTTTCCTGCACTATAGCCGCTCCGGGAATAAGCCACATTCCGCTCCTTCCGGGCGAATATATTGACTTGCGGGATAAATCGCGGACTATAAACGAAAAAATTGAAATCGCTAAAAATTTTTACAAAAAACCTATTGCCCACTGTAGGTATTGCAATGCGTTTATAGTAAGCTCGCAGCGTATTTCCGCCGCCGAACAATTTAAACCCGGAGAATTAACGGACGACATGAAAATCTGCGATTAACCCGCGCTCAAATATACAATAATATTGGACATATTCGCCCACCCGCGCTCCTGCCGGATATTTTTGAGAAAACGGTCAATCTTCAGTTGGCTGAGGGTGGAGGGGTGGGTGGGTGGGATAAAAAAAAACGCCCGCTTGCGCGTGCCGCAAGCGGGCGGGGTTCGTAAAAATTTACTTGTCGTAAAGCGGTAACGCGTGGTAGTGAGTGTGCAGTAGCTTGTGGGCAATTTCACTGCCGGGCGATTTTAAGAATTCACTGTAAACCTTGGTTATCATAGGATTCAAGTGCGAGCAGCGAATTTTGGATTGTTCGTCGTCCTTGTAGAGACCGGCGGCGCGCTCGGAGCGCACAACGTCCGTAGCTCCGTAAGGCTGACCTCCGCCGGCCACACAGCCGCCCCGGCAAGCCATTACCTCGATAAACTGCCATGGCGAAGGCTTGCCTTCCTTACGGCATTCGCGGATTTTATTCAGCACGGATTCGATATTACCCATTTGGTGTGCTACGCAAACCTTTATCTTAGTCCCGCCAAGGTCAACTTCCGCTTCTTTTATACCTTCAAGACCACGAACCGGAGTAAAGTCCAAATTACCAAGCTCTTTCTTGGTAACAAGATAGTGGGCGCTGCGAATAGCCGCCTCCATAACGCCGCCCGTCGTTCCAAACAGCGTACCCGCGCCCGTGTAAGTCCCCAGAGGACTGTCGGCCTCCTCATCCTCCAAATTCATAAGGTCTATACCGGCCTGTTTTATCATCAGGGCAAACTCGCGGGTTGTTATCGCAATGTCAACATCCCAGCCGTGTCCGGCGCTCTTCATGTGGTCGTCACGATGACATTCCCATTTTTTGGCCGTACAAGGCATTATCGAAACAGAGTATACCTTATCCGGGTCAACACAGGTTTTTTCCGCCCAGTAAGCCTTTATCATAGCGCCCATCATTTGCTGCGGCGACTTTGCCGTAGAGAAATTCGGGATAAAATCGCTAAAATACTTCTCCATGTAATCCACCCACGCAGGACAACAAGAAGTGATTAGCGGTATATCTTTGGAATGTTCGGTAAGACGTTTTACAAGCTCGGTACCCTCTTCCATGATGGTAAGATCCGCGGAAAAATCCGTATCAAATACCGCGTTAAAACCAAGCCTGCGAAGCGCCGCGTAGATTTTTTTAGTGGCGATTACACCCGGCTTAAAGCCGAATTCCTCAGCCAGCGCGACACGGACAGCGGGCGCAAACTGCACGGCGGTAGTAATGTTGGGATCCATCAACTTGGCCCAAACCTCAGACGTTTCATCCCGCTCGTAAATAGCGCCGACAGGACAATGCGCCGCGCACTGACCGCATTTTATACACGGACTTTCGCCGAGCGGCGTACCTGCGGCAGGCGCTATATAGCTTTTTATGCCGCGCCCCAAAAATTCAAGCGCCCAAACATTCTGAACCTGCTGGCAAACCTTTACGCAACGCCCGCAACTTATACATTTTTCAGGATTCATCACTATCGACGGATTTGAATCGTCAATTTTAAGGGAGTTTTTTATCCTCTGGAACGAATTTTTGCGGATGCCGAAATCTTCGGCAAGCGTTTGAAGCTCGCAGGAACCGTTACGCGGACATTGCAGACAATCGTTAGGGTGGTTGGAAAGTATAAGTTCCAACACGGTGCGGCGTACGCTGATAAGCTCCGCGTCATGAGTTATAATATCCATACCTTCCGCTACGGCTGTGGTACAGGCGCGCGCCATACGGGGCGAGCCGGGGCCTGCGGTGCGTACTATACATAGACCGCACGATGCCCATGGAGGCAAGTCCGGGTTATAGCAAAGTGTCGGTATTTCAATGTGAACCTTCTTTGCCGCATTTAAAATAGTTGTCCCTTCTTCAACCTGAAGCGGACTTCCGTTTATTCTTATATTTACCATAATAATCTCCTAAAAAACGGATACTTGAGCCGGTTTCAAAACTCGCTTAGTCATCGCCAGCTCTTTTTACAGGTTCCAAAACCGAAGTTTTGGAACAGACACACTTAAACACGCCTTTAACAGGCCGCTTAAGACATGGCTTACAATGCCCTACTTCTTGACCACCGCGTCAAATTTGCAGTTGCTAAAACATTCTCCGCATTTGATACATTTGGCCTGATCTATGACCATAGGCGGTTTTTTCTTTTTTCCGTCCGCCGGAGCCGTCCAGCCTTCTTTCGGCGTAATAGCGTCTACAGGGCAATTTTTGGCGCATTTACCGCATCCGATACACGGCTCTTCCAAAATTTCAAAACGTGCGAGTTTTTTGCATTTGCCGGCGCGGCACTTCTTGTCGTGAATATGCTCCATGTACTCTTCGCGGAAATTTCTAATGGTAGACATAGTCGGGTTGGAAGCGGTTCCGCCCAGAGCGCACAATGACGCCTTTTGCATAGCCTTCCCTATCTGCTCCAGTTTAGCAAGGTCGCTTTCTTCACCCTTGCCCTCCGCTATCTTGTTTAGTATCGAGAGAATTTGAGATGTCCCGATACGGCAAGGCGAGCATTTGCCGCAACTTTCATCAACGCAGAAATCCATATAAAAGCGGGCTACGTCAACCACGCAGTCATCTTCATCCATGACAATCATGCCGCCCGAACCCATCATAGAACCCATCTTGGCAAGACCCGCATAGTCGATTGGTGTATCAAGGTCTTTTTCGGTAAGGATGCCCCCGGAAGGACCGCCAGTCTGCACACCCTTAAACTTTTTGCCGTTCTTTATGCCGCCGCCGATTTCAAAAATGATTTCGCGCAGGGTAGTCCCCATCGGAACTTCGATAAGGCCGGAGTTTTCAACTTTACCGGTTAGGGCAAAGACCTTTGTGCCTTTAGAGTCCGGCGTACCCATTGAGGCAAACCAATCGCCGCCTTTGACGAGTATTACCGGTATATTGGCGAAAGTTTCAACATTGTTGATACAGGTGGGCTTTCCCCAAAGTCCCGCGATGGCGGGGAACGGAGGCTTGGGCGTAGGCATACCGCGCTGTCCTTCCAGCGAGCGCAGCAAGGCTGTTTCCTCGCCGCAGACAAACGCGCCCGCGCCCAGACGTATCTCGATGTCAAAATCAAAGCCCGAACCCAGTATGTCTTTGCCCAGAAGCCCGTGTTCTTTCGCCTGCCTCAGCGCTATTTCCAAACGGTGAACGGCGAGCGGATATTCGGCGCGTATATACACATAACCCTGAGACGCGCCAATAGCCTTGCCGCAGATAATCATCGCTTCGATTACGGAATGAGGGTCGCCCTCTATCGTGGAGCGGTCCATGTAAGCGCCCGGATCGCCTTCGTCCGCGTTACATACAACGTATTTAATATTGGCGTTTACTTTGCGCGTGGTATCCCATTTCATCCATGTCGGGAAACCGGCGCCGCCGCGCCCCCGCAGGCCGGAAATCTTTAGTTGATCAACAATTTGTTCCGGCGTCCATTCAAACAACGATTTTTCCAGCGCCACATATCCGTCGTTTGCGACGTATTCTTTGATATCTTCCGGATTTATCGAGCCGCAGTTCCGCAGTACCACGCGAATCTGCTTTTGGTAAAAGCCAATGGTACCCTCGCCCTCTCCTGTCTTACGCGCTTTGCCGGCAGGGTCCTTATAGAGAAGACGTTCAACTTCTTTGCCGCCCTTTACCTGCGCGGATATTATTTCGACGGCATCCTTAGGCTCTACCTCGACATAAAAAGAAGTAGAGCTAAAATTGTTGTACATTACTTTTACAACCGGACCTTTCTCACAAAAACCGAAACATCCGGTTTTTACAATTTGAACTTTGTCGCTTACGCCCTGTTTTTTAGCTTCGGCTGTCAAATTTTGATATATTTCCTCGCCTTTGTTGGACTGGCAGGCCGTACCGCCGCAGGTTAGTATCGTATATGGACACTTCCGCCATTCTTTTTTTTGGGTGTTTCTAAGCTGATTTAGAGAATCCCTAGTAAGTTTTGCCATAATTTACTCCTTATCAAGCCCGGTACTTGTCAAAAATGCCGGAAATCTGATTCGCTGTCATCTTTCCATAAGTTTCATTATCTACGGTCATGACCGGAGCAAGCCCGCAACATCCCACACAACGGACTTCATCTATTGAAAAAAGACCGTCTTTTGTAACGCCGCCGGGCGCAAGGTTAAGAAGTTTACGAGCATCTTCTATAATGTCTGCGCCGCCTTTCAAATAACAAGCTGTTCCGAGACACACAGAAACTTTGTGCTTCCCCGGCTTCGTCGTCTTAAAGAAGTGGTAAAATGTAACAACACCGTATATCCGTGCCAACGGAATTCCGGTGAGCTGCGCCAGCTTCTCAGCCGCTGGACGTGAAATATAGCCAAACGTTTCCTGCGTCTTATGCAGTATCATTATCAGGCTACCTGGTTTGACCTTCCATTCATCAATAAATGAGATAAGTTCTTTGGGAAAATCAACACTTTCTGACATAAAAACCTCCGTATGAAGTTGTTTTGGGATACATTTGCATTCATTGTTGGAATTTAAATGTTGACCTTATTCCCATTCTACGACAGGCGGTTCAATCTTGCAAGGAATATTTTTAAAGAATCGCAACAACTGCGCCAGTATATTTTTATAAAACAATTCGCTAATTTGTCAAGCGGCGGTGTCAAGCCGCAATAGAAATGTCCTCTTCCCCCTTTTTTAAGCGGCATGAGAATCTGAAAGGCCTTTTTTTGGTAGCGGCGACTCCTCAACGAGGAGTGCTTTCTCTTCCCGCAGGATACTTAAACTCCCGCCCGGCCTGACGCGTACGATAACCTTCTTCCCGGTCCGCGGCAAGCGCGTGTTGGTCTTGAGAATCTGAAACAGACGGCATTCAAAGCGGATTACATAATCATTAGCCGCCGTCTGCTCATCTTCAAAACACGGAATCTCCCTGAGATCCGCCTCCCCCAACGGCACATGAGCGTCCGCTGTATCAGCCGCAGGCCGGGAGAACTTCCCGTTCATTTTCGGCAGATAGGTTCTTTCAAGAAACCGGTTCGCTTCCGCTATCGTTGAAATCCCCGCAAGCCGCAGTTCTACGGACTTTAGTCCGCTAACAGCCGCCCCTGATCCAAGCCGTGATTCCGTCCCGCACGACCCTTAGCCTGCGGACTGTTGGCGGGGATTACTTCCACCCCCGGTTTATCAGGTAGCGGGTAAAAATCGTTGACAGGAGATAAAGGCCCTAATAAAATAAAGACTATAAATCAATTACAGAGAGGGAGAGTTTGGGGTATGGTATTAACATACCCGCATTGCGGAAGCGAAAATGTGATAAAGAACGGAACCTCGGAAAACGGCAAACAACGGTTTCTTTGCCGCAATGAAAGTTGCGCGCACAGGACATTTATTGAAAGTTATACGAACA
>JAITDS010000120.1 GCA_031282435.1 Spirochaetaceae bacterium | reverse complement strand
TCAGCTTTTTAAACGGCATTTTACGATTCCGGCTGAAATCCTGCTTTCGTTTCTTTGATCGGTTTTCATATTCCGCTTTTTCTAACAGGCCTCGAACCATTTCAAAACAAGTCTTTTTTCCATGTTATCCCCCCATATTTCGGTTTATCACGGCTTTGGGAGGATGTCTATCCCTTAACTTGTTGACAGTGGCGGGCCACCCGGTCAAACTCGAAGAAACCGGGCTTTCGCTCGTCCCGGTCGAACATGACCCGTACCGGTATCCGGTTTCGCAGGAACGTGCCGGGCTTTGTCAGGCTCGGCCCCCTAAGCCGCCCCTTGTCTTTTACCGGTTTGAGGATACGGTCGATGGCGCGCGGGCTGACGGAGGCCGGCAGATCCCGCATTTCAAGGGTAAGCGAATATTCGGCGGTCAGGAAGTCCGGCATAAGGCGGAACATAGGGGCCAGGTGTTTTCCGCATAAGCAGTCGAAAATGTCCCGGATGTACTCCGGAAGCTCCGTGAAGGACGCTTCCGGCCCTGTTTGGGCGGGCCCAAAGAGGCCGTTTTCGAGGCCTTTCTGCCGCGTTGCGGGGGTGGCGATGATTTTAACCGGCTTGCCCTCTACCCGGACATACAGGGTTTTACCCCGGTTTGACAGGATACGGGCGAGATAGTCCCGGTTATAGCCGAGGTTCGCTGTATACTCGTCCAGAAGTTTCCCCCGCCCCTTTTCGTCCGCCTTTTGGTAGCGCCGTGCAATCTCCCCGCGGATCTTTTTCTTGTCTTTCATGTCTAACCCCGTACGGTTCTCCTTGATATTAGGTAGAACCAGTGTAATTTGGGCTAGATTTTCATTTTGGCGCATCCGCCTCGTTTCACTTAGAAAAATTATGGCACAACGCGGTCATTGACAAGCGATTTGTATTATTATACTATACGCTTATAAGGAGTTTTTATGACACAAAACGTTTTTAGAAGGCGCTTTACAGCGGTTTTAGCGGCTGTTTGTTTGACATTTGGCGCACAGGCGGCATTGTTTGCCGGAGCCGGCAGTCAGCCCGGTCAAAAAGAACAGCAAAAAGAAAAGGTTACTATGCTCGTGGCGGCGGCGGCAAGCCTGAAAAATGCCTACGATAAGGACATTATCCCCCAGTTTCAAGCTAAATACCCGTGGATAACGGTGGAAGGAACTTACGATAGTTCAGGTAAACTGCAAACTCAAATTGAACACGGAATGGGAGCTGATATTTTTATGTCCGCGGCTGTTAATCAGATTGATGCCCTTGTAGCGGAAGGGTATATAGACGCAACCGCGGTAGATTATTTGCTTCAAAATAAACTGGTTCTGATAAAACCCGCGGGCGCGACAACAACGGTTACAGGTTTTGCGGATATTACTAACGCTAAAACTGTAGCGATAGGAGATCCTAAATTTGTCCCTGCCGGACAATATGCGGAAGAAGCATTGAATAAACTTGGTGTTTGGAACAAACTGCCCGCAAACTCGGTGAGTCTTGGCACAAACGTTACTGAAGTCCTTAACTGGGTTGGGAACGGCAGCGCCGAGGTGGGAATAGTGTACGCCACAGACGCGGCTTCTACAGATAAGGTAACCGTCATACAAATACTGGGAGAAGGCATACTCTCCGCGCCTGTTATATATCCGGTAGCGCCGCTGAAAGAAGCGCCGCACCCGGAGGAGGCGGATCTGTTTATTGATTACCTTGCCTCAGACGAAGGTCTTGCCGTATTTGAAAAATACGGATTTTCCAAGAATTAAGCAGAGCCGTAAATCGGGATTTTGCGTTACAAAATGACGCAAAAATTTATAATCACATCAGGCCGCCGGAGTGCTTTAAGTTCGCGCCGCTGGCGATGCCTAAACCTAAGTTTTTCAACGCGTTCCGCACGTTGAAAAGTAAAAAAGGACAAATGGATTTAACGCCGGTTATAATATCATGTAAAACCGCATCGGCTTCTATCGTGGTAACTTTTTTTCTTGGCCTCTTCGCCGCGGCTTGGGTTGCCGGAATGAAGAGGCGTTTCTGGAAGATAACCCTTGATTGCATTTTGACACTGCCGCTGGTGCTTCCGCCAACAGTCGCGGGCTTTTTCCTGCTGTACGTATTCGGTTTGCGCGGACCGGTAGGCATTTTTTTCATGCATTTTTTTAGCATCAAAATAGCGTTTTCATGGGGGTCTACCGTGCTTGCGGCGGCGTTAATATCGTTTCCGCTGATGTACCGGTCGGCGCTTGGAGCCTTGGAGCAGGTAGAGCCGGAACTTGTGTACGCCGCCCGTACGCTCGGTTTAAGCGAGGCGCGCATATTTTGGAAGGTCAGCCTTCCTGTCGCGATGCCGGGCATAGCCGGTGGCGCGGTGCTGGCCTTTGCGCGCGGACTTGGAGAGTTCGGCGCTACGGCTATGATCGCGGGAAATATCGCGGGCAGAACACGCACACTGCCTTTGGCAATTTACTCCGAAACCGCGGCGGGCAACATGGATACGGCCGGGCGTTATGTAATCATCATCGTATTGTTCTCGTTTATAATTGTGGCTTTGATGAACTATTTCGCGGGTAAAAGGCCGTGAGCATAACCGTAAAAATCACAAAGAAACTTTCCCGCGCCTTTACGTTGACACTCGATTTTGAAACCGGCAAAGATTCTTGTCTTGGAATACTTGGACCGTCGGGTTCCGGCAAGAGTATGACGCTAAAATGTATTGCCGGAATAGAAACGCCGGACGAAGGTTTTATCGCGGTAGACGGGCGGGTTCTGTTTGATTCTTCTAAAAAAATAAACCTCAGCCCCCAAGAGCGGCGCGTAGGTTACCTGTTCCAAAATTATGCGCTGTTTCCCCGTATGACGGTTTTGGAGAATATCGCCGCGCCGATGGCGGCCCGCGGCCTCGCGGCGGAGGACTGCCGCCGCGAGGCCGCGCTTTGGATTTCCCGTTTTGGTCTGACAGGCATGGAAAACCATTACCCGCGCCAACTTTCCGGCGGCCAGCAGCAACGGACGGCGCTTGCCCGTATGCTTGTATGTAAACCTAGCGCGGCGTTGTTTGACGAACCGTTTTCCGCGTTGGATTCCACATTGCGCGAGTATATGCAGTTACAGCTTCAGGAACTCTTGCGGGACAAAGGGGATGGGGATGCCATAAGTTTCCGTAACGCCATTCTTGTAACGCATAACCGCGACGAGGTATACCGTCTGTGTCCCGAACTTGCCGTAATGGCATCCGGCGCTATGCTTATAAAAGATACGTCAGACAAGGTTTTTCAAAACCCGCGTTTTGTGAATGTGGCGCGTCTTACCGGCTGCAAAAACATATCGCCTGTTAGATTGCTGGGAGACAAAGAACTGTTCGCGCTGGATTGGGGGCTTCGCCTGCGTACCGCCAAACCTGTGGACGGGGTTACGCACATCGGCATACGCGCCCATGATTTAATTCCGGTTGATGAAAATTCCGCGCCCGGTTTCAATGAAGCGCGTGTTGCCGTCAGTAAGCGTTCATCAGAGCCTTTTGAAGAGGTTGTGCTGTTTACCAACGCGGACGCTGAAGATTTGCCCGGCCAACATCAAAAAGAAATCTGGTGGAAGTATTCAAAATACTTGAAACAGCAAATCCCTAAAAGATTATTTTTCCCGCCCGAATCTTTACTGTTGCTGAAAGAATAAGCCGCCCGCAAACGGGTTCTAAGAAACTGTAGGCTGACATCCCAGAATAGCTTCACACGGGCATACTAATGCGGGGTGGTTTTCTTTTTTTGTTATTCGCAGTTGGGTCTAATACCCCGCCTTAAAGGGCGATTCGAGTTGGCAACACCAAATAAAAAATGGTAGTAGACGGGTTTGCGCGCAAACCTCAACAGTTAAATAATTTTCTTACCTGATCGAACCACGTAAATAATTTCAACGCCTACAAGATACCTCGCCGCAAACGCCGGTCTTCGACCTTAGGCGCGCTTGCCGCGAGGTGGTTCATTCACGGTTCTTTAATGCAATTGGCCTAGCAGCCGCAAGCGTATAAGCGCTTGCGGTAGTTTTTTTGACCTTTCGCCTACAAAAGACGGGTATTAGCTTGCAGGGAATCGTTAATTAGAACTATAGGCGTGGCGCAAAAATTGGAAAGTTTTGCGCCACGCCGTTGCGCTTGGTTTACGGTTTATATGTTACTGTAGCCTTTCCGTTGCCTGAATTTTTGCCCGATGTACAAGCCATATCTTTAGTGAACTTGTATTGCTGATATTTGCCTGGTATCCAGTTATCCCCGCTTGTAACGCCGGGCGTGCCGGTATATCCGTAAACAAAGCCGCTGCCGCCTGCCCCGCTGGCCATATTTCTTTCACCGCTGGCGGTTGTTTTTGCGTTACCACCCCAGTAGCCGCCTCCACCCCCGCCGTGTCCTTCTGCCGAGCAATTTGCGTCATTCCCGTTGCCGCCGGCTTGTCCCTCGCCAAATTTATAGCCTGTCGTTTGTGTAGCGCCGTTGACGACGGTAACATTTATCTTAGAGGGCAGATCCATACCTTTTCCGGCGCCTCCATTGGCACCGCCGCCATCTCCGCCCATAGCATTGGTGCTGTTTTGTCCCGCGCCGCCTCCGCCGCCTGCCACAATTATCCTTGTATTCAATACGTTTTTTTCAAGGCGTATGTCGGTCGCGCCACCGCCGCCGCCGCCGCCGGGATATTTATTCTGTTTTTGATCATTATACTTTGACCCGTCGCCACCCTTACCGCCGCCATTCCAGCCGCCCGCGCCGCCTGTCGTGTCTATATTCGCTCCCTCCTGAGGAGCGGCTGAGTTTTTACCTTGCCCGCCAACGTATACATAAAGGGTTATATTTTTCGACAAACTGGTAATTGTGCCTTTAGCGTATCCGCCCTTGCCTACGGCATTACTATAATCGCTGCCGGTCCTTCCGTGGTAATTATACCCTCCGCTAGCGCCATAAATCTCAAATGTATATTCGCCTTCGTTTACAATCGTTTTGAATGACTGAACGTCTCCCGTATATTTGAAATTCTTACTCATCCCGCCCGTATCAGAGTTGTATGTCCAACCGTCGGCGATTGGGACAGCCACCCAATTCGCGTAATACGTGTTGTCGGAAGTCACACTGGTCGTGGCATCGACCTTTGTCCCACCGCCGTTTTTCGCCGTATACCAACCGTCAAACAGGTAATTCGTCTTCTTTGGTTTTGTCCCCGGCAAAGCCCCGACAACAACTCCATTGGGGCCGTTGTTCGTACCCGTCACCGTCTTTGAAGCGGGACTTGCGGTAATAGTCGCCCCGTCTCCATCAAAAGTCAGTACGTATCCTGTAAAAGTCCATTTTGCCGTTACCGTTATACTCGATTTTATTTGCGTAGTTTTTTCGACTTTATCATTGCCGTTAAACCACCCGTCAAAACTATAGTTTACCTTTACAGCAGTCGCTATATTCTCCCCTAGCGACATTGTGGGATTCAGCGTCATATCGTTGTCCGGGTATTTCACCGTAGTGCTGGTCTTGTTTGCGTTTCCGCCGTTCCCGTTAAACGTTACCGTGTAAGTCTTCCCGAACCATTTGGGACTTACCGTAACATCCTCGACGATTTCGTAATCTTCGTTGAATTCCGTTAATCCGGCCACGTACCATTTCCCGTCGGATTCGTAATTGGCCCTTTCTCCTACAATGGGAATGTTAGCCGCCGCAAGCTTGTTCATTGGGTACGTTACGCTCTTAGTTTGACTGTCGCCGTTCAACCTTTTGAACTCCACGCTGTATTTATTCCCGGTCCACTTAGCGTACACAATTATATCCTGAATAACTTCGGTATCCGCCGTGAACTCGTCCGTACTGTCACCCTTCCCCCCTATGGCGGGCGTGTAATACCATTTGCCCGTATCCCGCGTATAGTGCTGCCGCGTTACCTGATCACCCTCCGGCAGACTTACGACTTTATAGCCGTTTGCAGGAAGCGCGTACACCGTCTTTATCTGGTTTTCCGTTTCATAATACGACTTAAAAATTACACGATACGAGCCTGCGGGTTTGCTGTCCCACAATCCGTAAACGTCTAATTCTTTCGTAACCAACGTTTCACCCGGCTTAAACCAGCCGGCGTAGTTTAGAGTAGGTATTTCATCCTCAGAGGTGATAAGCCCTTTTCTTTCTGTAAGCCAGCCTAAAAAGGAATATTCCCCTGCCGCCTGCGGCGTATCGCCAGCTTCCAGCGTTACAGGGCCGCCGTAGTCGGCCTCTTTTTCAAACTCCGCATCCCCCGCTCCAGCTTCCGCGCCGTTCACATGGAATTTAACCTTGACTTTATCTATAGCCCAGCGTCCGTAGACCGTCATATTATCTTCTACAACGCTGTCCACCGTAAAGGCCTCCCCGTCGGACGCTCCGGCAAACCATGTGGTATCAGATTTCTGCCCGTTTACGCCTATTGCATGATGGTGTTCCGGCCCGTCTGAAACTTTGGGAAAACTTGACGAAGGTATTTTGTAAACCGGCGGTTCGCTGCCTTCTTCCATTATGGCCTGCCGCTTAAAGCCCTGAGCGCCTTCAGTCCAGTAGGGAATAAAGCTTACAATTTTTGAATTTTCGTCAATCTGTTGCCACCAGGCGTAAAGGACGGTAAGGTTTTTGGTAAGTTTTGTAGTTTCAGTAAAACGGCCTTCTTCCGGTACGGCTTCCGAGCTTAACAGGAATGGTTCAATCTTCACCTTTTCTTCCTCCGACTCCGTTTCTAGAGAAGGAGTGTCATCTTTCCCGTTTTCCGTTTTGGAGACAGCTTTGTAAGCCGTGAGGGCACGTTCCGTTAAGGGCTGTGCTCTGTCGTACCAGCCGACTAGTATCATACCGCCGCGCTGTATGTAGGCGCTTGGAAGGTTTACAGTAGCGTCATCGTTGATTACTTTATCCCAAAAGCCTTCCGGTATGTCTTGGGAAAGCCAACTGCCGCCTTGAGTTTTGAACTCTACGGAAAGTCCCGCGACATTTTCACCTGAACCACCACCTTTCTTGCCGGTTGTGTCTCCTTTTGGCGGGGGGACATCTAATAAACCACTGTCCGCCTCCCCGCAGGATATCAGCATTAAAATGAATGCTGCTAAAAACAATTTTAACCTTGTTTGTTTCATAATTTAACCCCAAACAATTTATAAACCGCGCCGCCTCCGTTATAAAACGGCAAGAGCGGCATCAGTGTATGTTTCTGTGGAAAAAAAAGAGTATATGTAAAATATACATTTAAGCAGTGGAATTGGCTCGTTTTACGCCGTATAAATTGAAAATTATTTTTGTTAAATAGAGTTGTTCGGGAACTTCAGTTTTCGCAAGCCAAGCATGGCGAACAAGCCCAATAGAGGTTCTACACCAGAAGCGCACCGGGGGCGGGGGTCAGTACAAATATACTGCTTTAGTGATGAAAATAACGCGGTATATATTAAGGGGGAAGTCTCCCCCCTCGCTACAGCCCCGCACTCCGGTCGGTATGCCCGCGCCTACGGCGCGCCCGTACCTCCCAACTTTTGGTCTTCCGCTACCCCCCTCGGGGGGGGCTCCGCCCCCGCAACGCCCCCAATCCCGGTGGTGGTTTGGCTCCCCGATAACAAAGGTGCCGGATAGTTACCAATAATTTCAGGACACAACCCACTGTTCGCTTCCCCCATGGCGCAGGCCGGCATATTCTATACCGCCGTCATCGCGTAAAAGTCCTGTTTGATATTGTCCGCGAGCCGTCCGCTGAAGTTTTCCAATTCCGCCTTCTGTTTCACCTGATTGTATTTTGTCTCTATCGGCCGTCTCTTGTTACAGCACGGAAAGAACCGCTTCCCCAGCCTCCTCTTCTCCCGGATTCGTTATCAGCGCCTCTCGCTCCCCGTTACTAAGCGCAAACACTACCGCACGGACACATATTTCCTCTGACAGCTTTATAACGCCGCTTCCCGCCCTTATAAGGTCTATGCGGGAATTAAACCCGCGCTGTACCCGCATGACATACTTTATCCCCTTGTTCCCCCAAACGCCCGATCAAATCTTTGGACGGATACCCGCAGTCAAATATGACCATCGCCCCCCTCCCCCCCAACCGCGTTCCCCTCTCCGCAAGCGCGTTAATATGTTCCTTGCGAGACCGCGCTCGTCCTTGCTTACCGGTTCAATCTTCGCGTCAGCAGTGATGTCGTTCTCAATATCATACAGTACTGACACCCGGGCCGTCGCGACAGTCTTATCATTCCCAATCACGCCGTAATATTTCCGCAATGCTTCGTCCGGCGGCAGCGTGATACGGCTCCCGTCCACCGCCATCAGCGGATAACCCCGCCGGTCATTTAATTCCTCGTTATAGCTCCCTTCCACGCTTGCCTGAAATAATTCCTGAAAGGCTTCCCGTTTTACCTTTTGCCGCGCCGGGCTGAATGCCTGCCGGCTAATATGTACCGCCTCTTTTATCTTAGGAAAGAACCGCTCAAGGGCGTTTTACGCTCCCTGCTGAAATCCTGTTCCCGTTTCTTTGAACGGTTTTCATAGGCCGCTTATCCCAACAAGTTTCGGACTGTTTCAAAACAGTTTTTTTTCCAGTAATACCCTCCCATATTCCGCCTTATCACGGTTTTTGCGGGATGTCTACTCTTAACTTGTTGACAGTGGTTTGCTAAGCCCCCCCCCCCCCGTTTTTTTTGTAATCAAGATTTTTGTGGGGGTTATTGTGGGGCTTGGTGGGCGGTGGGGGTTGCTATAGGTTAAGTGGAGGCATTTT
>JAITDS010000047.1 GCA_031282435.1 Spirochaetaceae bacterium | reverse complement strand
TATTCGATAGAAACGAGCGGCTTTTTGGAACGTTAAATAACGGTATAGAAATAAAAAAACCAGCAAGAATACCGGAAATTAAACCCGACGTTATCATTATATCAAATTTTATTTATTTGGATGAAATATACGATTCTATAAAACATTTTGAAGAATTCGGTATAAAAGTTATTAAATTACATAATCCTCAAGATGCGGCATGGGTGTTTTAGCCGTAAAATTATATACCCGCTTGCAAATATATCTTCCGACGGCAAGTGTGCAAATTTCGCAAAATCGAAACTCCGGCAATCGCGAGGGGGGGGGGGGGCTCGGATTTCGGGGAAATTCAATAGACGTGTTCGCTAACTCGGTTAAATCCGTAATTCAAAGTTAAATAACTCATGTTACGCAGGCGAGACCTAAATTCCTGAAAGAATAGTATGGAGATATGGGCGGGGATATACTTGATTTATATAGTAGAGTTGTTCGGAAACCTCAATTTTCCGAACAACTTCCGCTTAAAACCGCAAAATGCCGCGCATTTTGCAAAGACTTGGGCGACAACCAACATGGTTGGCGAACAAGTCTAGTGATTATCTGCTGGCAAGTACCAGAAAGACAACGGCAACCGGATTATCGGAACTGGTGGAGGGGGCAATCAGCCATGATCAAATCACCCGGTTTCTTGCGGGGGAAGAACTGAACGGGAAATTTTTATGGTTAAAGATAAAGAAGCCGGCGCGACAATACGAAAACGGCGAGGGTTGTTTGATATTTGACGATACGATAGCGGGAAAGGCATACATGGACAAGAATGAAATAATCTGTTGGTATTATGACCTCATGTTACGCAAGAAGAGCATTACCTCCCATGTTAAAACTAAGAACCTGTGTTCAAAAACGTTTAAGTAAGGTATGGAAATGCGAAATCATAAACATATTTTCCTGATGCTCTGTTTTAATCTCATAATCCTTTGATAACCCGCGATTCGCCCGACTAAAAGTCCGTTTGACTCACCGGCGCAACGGAAGTACTTCAAACTCCGCTTTTATACGCTTTGTAATATCTACCCCAACCCCGAGCTGTTTTAAAGCCTCTTCTTCAAAGGATTTCCTATACCCCTCGTCACCGCAAAACCTTTGAATACTCATATATTTCGCATACGCCTTCTTTACCGGATTTATCCCTGATTTTGTGTCATGTATGTTCGCGGCATGAACCGAAACGGCAAGAAGATTGCCCGTTATACCCGCTAATATATGCCGTTTACGCCCTTTGACTTTTTTTCCGCCGTCGAAACCCCTCTGTTCACAAGCCAATGTTGTCTTCGCGCTTTGCGAATCTATAATTCCGTAAGGAGGAAGAAATACCGTATGATGAGGCGGGCGTATCAAAGTCCCGTAAAACAGGCGGGCATTTATCAGGCGCATGACTGTTGTTCCGAAAAACGGGGCGGAAAGACACTGTCGATGATAAAAAGATAACGGACCTGTTAAAATACGCCTGTGAAAACCGGCAGACGGTTTTAGAATGGCTGAAAAACCTGCCGCCCCCGGCGGCGGGTTTGTACCGGCTAAAGAAAATGGCGATGGAAAAGAATCGTGTCAGCGCAAAACGCCGGATGATGTATGCGGCCCTTAATGAAGATTTCCTGTATCAGGCTTTGTTTACAGATTAAACGCCGATGCCCTGGTCCATTCCCTTAACTTGTTGACAGTGGGAGACCCCCCCCCCCCCCTTAACATACACTGCGTTATTTTCACCACTAAAGCAGTAT
The DNA here is from genome assembly GCA_031282435.1 of Spirochaetaceae bacterium. Taxonomy (GTDB): domain Bacteria; phylum Spirochaetota; class Spirochaetia; order Treponematales; family Breznakiellaceae; genus JAIRMY01. Next base: position 9,030 of record JAITDS010000047.1, on the reverse strand, counting down.
AATCCCGCTGTTGATTACAGGCCGCTTGAGGCGGGCGGTTTTAAGAGAAACCTGAAACACTTCGCGTATCAAAAAAGAATGATTTGGTATTACAGGTACGGCCAGAGCGGAAAAAATTATATTACGTTTTTGGATGACCGCTTGCGAGTTGAAGAAGAGACGGATTATTTACAGAGGATAGAAACCATGCCAGACAATTACAGCGGGAAGTGGTATTTTGAAAAACCGCGCAGCTTTGGCACACTGACTATAGCTTATTCCGGCGGCATATGCGATGCGGACGATGCCCGCGCGCTATATGAGGCGTATAAACAGCGTAATGAAATAGAGGTGTTGTTTGACAGTTACAAGAACTTCTTAAAATCGGACTCAAGCTATATGCAAAACCGGTTTGTACCGGAGTACCGGCTTTTTACCAATTTTATAGCGATGCTTGCGTACTATAAGATTTTTAACCGGCTGCGGGAGGCGGAGCTTCCGGCAAAATACTCTCCAAAAGATATTGGACTTGTTCAACAACCCGGTTGGCTGTCTCACAAGTCCTGTGATTTTCCAGGCTGAAGCCTTGCAAAACCACATTTTCAGCGGAAGTTGGACAAGCCATGCTTGTCTCTCGGAAACTTGAGGTTTCCAAACAACTCTATTATTGAACTGTCAAAATCCGTTTACCAAGTGAACATACGCGGCCAATGGCATCTCAGTGAAACTACGGCAAAGCTAAAAAACTCTTTGAAAAATTGAATATAGATTGCCTATTTTAAGCGGAGTTAGGGCTTAAACAGCCATGCGGAGACGTATATATGGCTTAGACCAACGCTTTTAGAGATGATTTGTATTCCCACGAGCCTTTTGCCGGCAGATACGGGAAGCCGGGTATAGTTTTATATTTACCCGCAAAGAAACTAAACATCCGCGGCTAATGGCTGATACTTTGAATTCATGGACGGCATCTTGACGGTGGATGTAAATAAAAAATATAATGATTATTATGAGGTCAGTATACTTTGGAGGACGGCATTGAAGGGAACTACATCACGGGCAGGATTGTATCTAGAATTACTAAAAGAATTAAAATTTCCGCAAGCGGCGCCCAAAATTATTAATTATATAAAAAGTAAAACGCTGCCGTTGCTGCCGTATAACCCATGCTCACGATTTTCGCCAATACAAATCTCGCTGTCAATGGTGAACCGCTGTAATTTGCGCTGCGCGTACTGCGGAGACGCTCAGGACGGGACATTTGACAACGCGCCCAAAAAAGAATTTACCATTGAAAAAATAAAACAAATTTTTCAGACTCCTTTATGCAGGAACGCTATTTACGTGAACCTTGCGGGCGGCGGCGAACCGCTTTTATGCAAAGATATTGTTGAAATTGTCGAATACCTTAATTCGCGGGGGCATCTTACCCTGCTTACGACAAACGGTATTTTGCTGCCCAAATTTATAGAACGGCTTACGAAAGCCGGTCTTAGCAAAATAAGCATCTCTATATACCCCGCAAACATTGATTTTTTGCGCGATAATTTAGCCTCGCTTAATAAAATACATAAAATACAAAACTCCCATGTTATAACACGGTCGGAACTAGAGAATACGCCGGAAGAACTTGAAGATTTGGTCGATTTTGTTTACAAGGCCGGCAGTACACGGCTGCGGCTATGGAATTGCCGCCCGTTTGGAAAAAATCAAGATTCTTCCGAAAGTTTTACCAGCGAACTCCCCGCCTTCCAAATTTTTTACAATAAAATATCCAAAAAATATAAAGGATTCGTTGACTGGCAGGGTTTATACACCGCAAGCGATAGTAACCTAAAAGCAAAAAAAATATGCAGAGAATTATGGCAGCTTGTCCCCATTGACGGGGGCGGATGCGTAACAACCTGCTGCGGTTCCCCCGTTAATTTACGCGCCAATGTAAACGCTTTTGTAAACACATCGGAAGAAATCTTTAACCACCCCGCGATTGTGTCGTTAAGAAAAAAATTCATAGAACCGGATACCGAACTGCCGGATATGTGTAAATACTGTAACTTGTTAGAAGACCCACCCATGTAATTTTTGCGGAGCGTCTTGCGCGTTCATTCGCGGCGGGATCTAATACTACGCCACGCGGCGGTTAGAGCCGGCAACGCCAACAAAAAATCGTAGTAGACGGGTTTGCGTCGCAAACCTTCCAAGTTGAATAATTTCTTCGGTTGGAGTTTTGCGCTACGCGCAAAATTCCGTAAAATCAAAGCGCTGAAAGCGCTTTGGCTCGCGCAAGGGATAGAAGCGGAATTAAACAGGACGGCGTAGAGCGCCGTCCTGTTTAATTGGAGCGGATAGCCCGGTTTTCACTTGCGGTAGGCGCGCCTGCCGCAAGTGAAAATGCGCCCAAAATTATAAAAATTAAATACGCCGCTGAAATCATATAAAACATTGAATAGAGTTGTTCGGAAACTTCAATTTTCGAACAACTTCCGCTTAAAAAATGCAAAATGCACAGCAATTTTGCAAGGACTTAGGCGACAACCAACCGGGTTGGCGAACAAGTCCAATATCTCCAATATCTTACGCCCAAACAAAACATTTGACAAAAAAAACGGGAGTGCTAAAATTAATTATTGTTTAATTCATTTAATAATTTTTGTAGGGGGCGCTAACAGAGTATGTCAGAAGCGTATACAAGCAATATCATCAGCCTGCGGGAGACGTCGCCGGATAATTGGCAGGCGAAGTATCAGGGTAATTTTGGAGTGTATAATATCAGGATACATACGGACGGGAAGCGCCGGGGCGATTTTTCCTGTTCCTGCCCCAGTGGTTATTACCCGTGCAAACATATTCCCGTTGTAGAGGAGGCAATTGCCCGGCGTATCGAGCAGAATGCCGAAGTAGAAAGCGTCTTTGGGATGAGCGTGGAGGGGCTGCTGGAAAAGCTTACCCGCAAAGAGTTGTTCGATTTTACGTTAGGGTTGCTGCGGAACGATCCTGACCTGACAAACGCTGCGTTCATAGCGTTTTCGGATAAAATTGAGCGCGAAAACGGAAATGAACCTCCCCGCCGCAAGCGGCGGGGTATTAAACCCCACTGCGAATAAACCACGCAGATACTCCGCTTAACGTTGCCGTTATTATCCCTGAGACCCGCACAGCGGGTCTCAGGGATAATACGCTTTCCTAATATAGTTTTACGATACGTTTTACAATTTCGGATGAATGTTTTGCCGCTATAGGCAGATACTCATCAAATTTCATAGGGGATTCTTCGCCGGCTATATCGGACATACTCCTTATAACAAGACAGGGAACATCAAAAAGCGAACAAGCATGGGCTATAGCGGCGCCTTCCATCTCAACGGCGCGGACTTGCGGAAAAACTTTTATAATACTGTTAACCCTGTCGCCGGAGCATACGAATACATCGCCTGAGCATATCAGCCCCTCCGCATGGTTGAGAGAGGCGGGAAGAAGCGCCTCCCGCTTGAGTTCGTCAATGGCGCGGAGACCTGCATCTACCGCTTTTTTTTCGATATGGAAAAAAGCGTCTTTCCTGCCCGGTATTTGGCCTGCCGCATAGCCAAAAGCCGTAATATCAAAGTCGTGGTACACCAGTGATGATGAAACGACAACATCGCCAAAGTTAAGAACCGGGGTAAGTCCTTTGGGATTTACACCGCCCGCGCAGCCCGTATTTATCACAAGATTCGGCTTAAAGTTGTTTATTAACAGCGCGGCTCCAATGCCCGCGTTCACCTTGCCTATACCGCAGCGTAGCAAAACTACTTGCTTCCCTTCCAAAGTGCCTGTAAAATATTCAAACGACGCTGTCTTTTTCGTAACACAGTTTTGTATCAAGCCTTGAAGAATCGTAACCTCTTCTTCCATCGCTCCTATTATTCCAATCATATCTTGAACCTCCTAGGTAAGTGAAAAACGATCCGCCAGACTGTCGCGCCATGGCATAGGATTATCCTTATCTTCCCACTCAATAATTTTCTTTATCTTAAAGCTGTGAGGAGCATTAGGATTATCAAAAGTAATTATTCCAAAACGCCCGCCGCCTATATAACTTATAACGTCATCTTTTTCCATTGTTTCCGATGCCGCGATATGCTTTCTGACACATTCAAAATGAGCGGCCTCCCCGTTTTTATCGCTTACAGCGCTGGTTAAATCCCTTATCAATTCTTTGCAATAAGGGCATACCGGCGTTGGAATAGGGTCGGTACGCACTTTGGGATATTTCCATTTGGGACGCGCTATGTTATTCTTATTATTTTTTTCATAATCTTTACCTGATTTCCTATGATTAACGCCGTTATGCTCCGCGCCGCGTCCGGCCGTATTCTTCCCGGCAGTTTCATCATGATGGGACTGCGGCTGAACGCCGCCGACGTAACGCGATTGTTTACGGCGTTTATCTTCTCCCTTCCAATTTTCGCTCGTCATAAGCTCCGCCCTCTTGGATACCTAAAAGTCTGTTACTTACAATCTGGGCAATATGATAAATCGCTCCAGAAAGGTATTCCTCATTATTTATCGCTTGTTTTAATTGTTCAATCCTCACAGGATCCGGCGTTTTTTTTCGCTTCTCTATTTGCTCGACAGCCATAAACTCTCCGTAAAAGCGGAGACAATATGAGTAATCGCATCCGCTTGTATAAAGACGACATCAAATCTAATTGACATATCTCTATATTCTCGATGATTTTCCAAGAAATACTTAGAAGTTTCTATGATTCGATGTTGTTTTTTTGAGTTGATGCTGTACTCAAGATTTTCGATAGCGTACGCCGTCCATGTTTTTACCTCTACAAAAACAAGAACATCGCCGTCAATCGCGACTATATCAATTTCACCCTCCACCGACCGTACATTCCGCCCGACTATGCGGAATCCCGCCTCTTCAAGAAAAGCCGCCGCCCTGTCCTCTCCCCGAGAGCCTGTGAGTTTTTTGCTATTTAACGGATTTTCCATTACAAGATACAGGTCTATTTGTCCTCAGTAACCTTGACATCTACGGCACAGGCTATAAACATATTCTTGTTTGTTAAAAGATCTATTTTGCGGTCATCTTTTACAGCGGCGCCGCTGTTATCCACGATTACTTGAACTACGGGACGGAGCGGGGATTCAACGTTGACGTTTATAACCTGCGCTATAGAGTTATCGTTGAGCAGTACGCCGGAACCTATCGGGTATACACCCATAATTTTTACAAACAATTTTAAGATATCCGGCGAAAAATGCAGTTCGTTTTCAGAAAGAAGTGTTTTCATCACTTGATAACCCGTCATCGCGCCGCGATAAGACTTCTTTCTCATCATGGCGGAAAATGAATCGGCAACCGCCACTATAAGAGCGCGTTCATCTATATCTTTTCCCGAAAGATGACGCGGGTAACCGCCCCCGTTCCAATATTCGTGGTGCTGCAAAGCTATCTGGCAAACGCTGTCTGAATACAGCAATTCTTTTTTCATAATATTGAAAGAGTACAACGGGTGGGATTTCATCAACTCCAGTTCTCTGCCGGAAATCGGGCCTTCTTTTTTTACGACAGCTTCAGGCAGTCTAAGCATACCTACATCATGAAGCAGCGCCGCGGCAACAATTTCCTGCATCTTGATATCCGAATAAGCCAATTCCGTTCCCATAATCGCCGAAATAATCGCCGTGTCCATAGCGTTTTTCAACATTCCAAAACCGTCTTTGGGTTCTTCGCAAATTATAAATCTCAAAACTTCGCTACGGTGATTTTTTATTATTTCTATTAAAGAATCGGTAATATGCCATAAAAGACGTATATTTGCCGGTGTTTTTTCTGATATTGCGGAAAAAATAAAATGAAACTGTTCAATTAATTTGTTGATAGCCGAGAAAACATTATAATTTGTATGCGCCGTCTGTGGGGAAGGCGCTTTTGTTTTTTGGGCTTCTTCCGCCTCCTTAACGTCCGGACCGGCAGGCGCATCCTCTTGCATAAAAACTTCATTTATGCCGAGGGTGTTTAACAAATCCAAATCTTTTTTAAGGACGGCGGTGTTTTCGGGTATAAAAATGCTATCGTCTTCGATGAATACCGGTTTTTTAAATGTTTGCCCTTCCCGCAAATCAGATACGGGTATTTTCTTCATACGTTTTATACCGCGCCCTCATTTATTTGCCGCTCGCTGCCGTCCTGGCGCTGTTATTCTGAGCGGAAGCAGGTGTATTTTTGGTAACCGTGCTTTTTTTACCCAAAAGTTCTTTGATTTTCGCGGCTTTTCCGATCTTGTGCCGGATATAGTACAATTTAGCGCGGCGTACCTTACCTGAACGGCTTACTTCGATTTTGTCTATACGCGGAGAATGAAGCGGGAATACACGTTCAACCCCGACACCGTAAGAATTTTTGCGTACCGTAAAAGTTCTGCCTACGCGGGAATTTTTTATAGCGATTACAAGCCCTTCGTATATCTGGATGCGCTCTTTTCCGCCTTCAACTATTTTAAAATGTACTTTAACTGTGTCTCCCGGTCTAAAAAAAGTTAAATTTTCCTTCATTTGGGATTCTTCAATGGCCCTAATTTCGTTCATAATTCCTCCGTTATGCCGGATAACTCGTCAATAATTTTGCGGGTTTCCTCGTCAAAAAGCCCTTTTTTTATGCCGTTCCGCAGTAAATCAGGACGGTTTGCGAAAGTCTTTTCGACCCGCTTTTTTAGTCTCCAGCGTCTAATGTTTTCATGATGTCCTGAAAGCAAGATTTCAGGTACACGCATTTGTCCTTGTATATTATCATATATTTCCGGGCGTGTATACTGGGGATACTCCAAAAGGCCGCCGGAAAAACTCTCTTCGTCAAGGGATTCATGACTGATAACCCCGTCCAGCAGGCGGTAAGTAGCGTCAATGAGCGCGAGCGCGGCGGTCTCGCCGGATGACAGCACGTAATCTCCAATCGAGACCTCGTCGTCAACGTAAATGTCTATGACGCGCTGATCTATGCCCTCATAACGTCCGCATATTAGAATAAGCTCTTGTTCGCGGGACAAATCTTTAGCCAAATCCTGCGTAAGAAGTCTGCCGGAAGGCGAAAGGTATATGACACGCTTGTCCGCTTCCTTTGCTCCGGCTGCCGCAAGCGCCTGTGAAAGAGGTTCCGGCATCATCAGCATACCCGCTCCGCCTCCATAGGGCGCATCATCGCAAGTTTTATGTTTGTCAAACGCATAATCACGAATATTGATGGATCTGTAAGAGACAATACCGCGTGAAATCGCCTTTGCCATGATAGAAGCCGTAAAAAACGTATCGATTATTTCAGGAAAAAGTGAAAGTACGGTGTACTTCATTCAAGAATCCAAGGGGCGAGAAGCGCTATTTCTTTTTTTTCAAGGTTTATTTCACCAAAAAACTCATTTCTGAACGGCACAAGCCTTGTTTGGCCCGATATGAGGCGTATTTCAATCAGTTGACCTCCGCCGCCTTCCAGAACTCCGCTTACCTCGCCCGACACAGTGCCGTCGCCAAGCACGGTAAGCCCTTTTAGGTCTTCAATATAGTATTCACCCTCCGCGAGCGGTGCGGCTTCCATGCGCGGAAGTAAAATTTCCGCGCCGGAAAGCGTTTTTGCAAGCTCAGGCGTGTCAATAGTTTTAAATTTTATAAGGATATTCGCGGGAAAACCTTCGACAGCCTGAGTTTTTTCAACTTTATAAACACGCTCGCCGAATTTACCACGCAAAACGGCGGACGAAAGCCGCAAGAGATGGCCTATTTCGCCTGAAAGCGAGCGCGCTTTAACAAAACCTTCGAGCGCAAACGGCGACAGAACAATGGCGCTTACAAATTTTTCATCAATCAAGGATTTCCAAAATAGCCCGCTTGCCGTTTTTAGCGGCGGCAGTCTGAAGAATAGCGCGAATCGCTCTTGCGACGCGGCCACCCTTGCCTATCACTTTGCCTATGTCGGCTTCCGCTACCGTAAGTTCCAGAATTAAAGACGCTTCCCCGCCAACGGCGTTAACCGATACTTCGGAAGGAGAATCTACAATTGATTTTACAATATATTCAATAAGGTCTTTTTCCAATATAGCCTCTTAATAAATTTATTTAACTGCTTTCTCCGGTTTCTCCGGTCAACGCGAGCTCAGGATTACCAAGCTTGAGATTATTTCTGTTAAAAATCCTGCGCACGGTATGGCTGGGCATGACCCCGAACTTTAGCCACTTAACCGCCTTTTCCACATCAAAAGATATTTGCTTACCTTCCTGCGCTATAGGATGATAGAAACCTAACTCTTCAATCGTTCTTCCATCCCGCGGAGCGCGCGAATCCATAACAACGATGCGATAAAACGGACGTTTTTTTGTTCCAAATTTCTTTAGCCTTATAACGGCACTCATAAATCCTCCTGATTAATGATTAAAACTAGTATAAATATGTTCGTCTTGTCAATAGTCTTGAAAAAAGCAACGTGAAAAACCGTCCGCGGACGTCGCAAATTACGCAAAATGCTGTCCCTTATTGTTTCTAAAAACGGCTGCTATCATTCCCCGTTGTTTATCCGTTAAGTCTGTGCCGTATCCAATGAACCACCTCGCGGCAAGCGCGCCTAAGGTCGAAGACCGGCGTTTGCGGCGAGGTTTGCGGCGCAAACCCGTCTAATACCATTTTTTATTTGGCGTTGCCGGCTTGAACCGCCCTAAAGGGCGGGGTATTAGACCCATATACGAATAAACACACGACCTTTTCCATTATATATTTTATAATAGGTTTATTCAAAAACTTTAGTTTTTGCAAGCCAAGCATGGCGGCCATACTTGGCTTGGCCGGCAACCGCTAAAAACTTGTTCGATAAGCAACCGGGTTACTGAACAAGTCCAATAATAAGTCTAGAGCATTGCATTACCGGCAGGAAAGCCGCTGGCGGCCGGTGGGCCGGGGGGTGGCGGAATACCGCGTAAGCCCGCTTGCGGGCGGCGCGGTATGAAGACAGGGGGGCGCGTGTCGCAAGCGCTTAAGCGCTTGCTTAGGGAGTTTCGCTGAAGCAGGGCGCAGCC
>JAITDS010000041.1 GCA_031282435.1 Spirochaetaceae bacterium | reverse complement strand
GCTATAGCGCTTGTTACCAAAGCGGTAGGCGGGGCAGTGAAAGCGCAAAAAGAATTCAGCGATAATGTGAAATTATCGTATAAAGCACAAGCCGCGTTAGCCGATACGTTAGGAAAAGCGAACAAGGGAATAAGCGGGCAGCAAAAAGGCGTGGCTGTTTTATCCGCCGCGCTACGGCAAGTATCGAATATCATTGATGGCGTTAAGAAAGGTTTCGAGGGCATTGCGAATGTGGCGGGAAGCGTCTTGTCTTGGATAGCCAACGAGACCGGGTTAATGAGCGAAGCTCAACAGGAAGCCGCCGTTAAAGCCCAGCTATTGAAAGAGCAAAATAACGCTCTGGTTGAAAGTTACGAAGCGAACAAGGCGGAACTAAAAAAATTCAAACCGCGTTAAGCGCAAACGCGATAACGGCGGAAGAAGCCGATAAACGGAAATTAACAAGCGCCGACACCTATCTTGAAAAACTGATTGAATTGCGAACCGAAGTGGCCGCACAAGATTTTGATACCAGCAAGGAAGTAGCGGAGTACGACAAAGCTATCGCGGAGCAGGTAAAACTGCGGGATAGTTACGCTCTAACGGTAAAAGCCAATGAAGAAGCGAAAAAATCAGCCGAAGCGCCCAAAGAAAAAACCGACCAGGAAAAGATAACGGAGGCGCGGGAAGCGGCGGTCAAGAAGTATGAGGAAGTCGTCCGCAGCGCGAATGACAAGGCGGCGGCGGGGCTTATAGACCAGCAAAAACTTCACGAGGAACTACATCAGGCGCTTGAAACGGAGTACTCCGATCTTGAGGCGATAGCCGCGCAATACAAATTAAACGCGGGCGCGACTATAAATTTGCGCGATGAGGTTTCAAAAATGGTTCTCGCAGGGCGGGAGGAACTGAAAACCCTCGAAGAGAAAAAGACGCGCCAAAAAGAAATAGGGGATATACTTAAAGGCCAGCGTGAAACGTTTGAGGAACAGGGGATCGAAAACCAGTACCGGCTGGGCATAATAAAAACGGAAGTGGACTACAACATAAAATTGATTGAATTGGAGCGGGCCAGGGAACGGGCGGCTCTTGAAGCGAATCTGACAAGAATTAAGGCGGACGATAAGGAACGGGAAACCGCGCTCGCAAACTTCGATCGTCTAACCGAAGGCATGATAGAGGCTAAGAAGTCCGCCGCTAAAGCCGACTCCGAGCTTGCCAAGTTTTTCCAAAGCGACGGGTGGAATCGTGGAATGCAGATGGCGACCGCCGCCGTCCAGACGTTTTCCGATATAGCGAACGCGATAACGCAGGCCCAAAATGACGCGGTTACGGAGCAGGTAGAAGACATCGACAAAATGCTTGATAAAAAACTTGAGCGCATAGAAGAAATGAGGGAAAAGGCGCTTGAAGAAGCGGGCTTTGCCGAGGCGACAACGCAGGAAAGCCTGCAAGCAAAACTGGACGCGGCAATTGAGACGGGCGACCAGATACTGGCCTACGAATACCAGCGGCGGCTTGAAGAGAAGGCGATAAACGACCGGTTTGACGCTCAGACGAAGGCGGCTGAGGAAAAGGCGGCCAAAGAGAAGGCGCAGCTTGAATACAAGGCGGCAAAAACAGAGTGGGCCATGTCGCTGATACAGGCTGGTAATAATATGGCGATGGCAATTCTCAACGCGATAGCGCAGGGTTCGCAATGGCCGTTACCAATGGGCGGGCCGCCGGTAGGCATCCCGTTTTTTACCGGATTAACAGCGGCGGTGGGTACAGTTCAGTTAGCTCTGATTGCGGCCAACCCGCCAAAGCCGCCCTCGTTTGAAAGCGGCGGCATAGTACCGGGTTCGTCATTCAGCGGGGATAACGTTCTTACTTCGGTAAACTCCGGCGAGCGTATACTCACTATGGATAATCAGGAGTTCCTTCTCGCGGCGGCGGGAGGCGGGGGACAGACGGTAACAGTGATAGTGCCGGTCTACCTCGACGGCCAAAAGATAGCGGAAGTCGTGGCTGACGAAATCAACTCCGCTCGTGTCATGCTGGATGAACGGGGGATTAGGAGACGATGACGGATAGACTGGTTGTTTACTATAAGAACGCGCTGAAAACGGCGGTGAATATCGAGGCGTCCCCGCTGGCGGAAGGGATTGACCCCGCGGACTTGTATCATCCGTTTTTATCGCGCCGCGTTTATTTTACATCGCCTGACGTGCTGATAAGCGTGGCGTGGGGGGCGGAGAATTTCATCGACAGCGTTTGCCTTGTTGATTGCGCTTTCACGCAGGCGCGTATCACGGTAAAGCGGCAGGGCGCGGCGGTGTTCGACGGCTGGATGTACCCGCAGGGGAAGAACAGCGCGTTCACGTTGCCTGAAATAACGCCGTGTGATGAATTGACGGCGGAGATACACGGCGCAACGGCGGTAAGCGTAAGCTGGATGTTCGCCGGTCTTCGGACTTTGTTCCCCCGCTTTCAGGTGAAGCCGAAAACGGTGTTTGAGGTGACGGGAAGCGCCGAAAGAACGGAGAACGGGCAGGTGTACGGACTTAAACGTCCGATTCTGGAAACGTTGGAAGTGTCCTTTGCGCGGATTGACATCAGGACACGGCGTGAGATGATTGGGTATATTGAGGCGGTTCAGTTTGTAGAGCCGCATTTGATAGAGGCGTACAACACGGAAATATGGCCGCTGTTGTACGGCGTGCTGACGGGCGCTGGAGATTTTCAAAAACGCTCTGACGCGGGATTTTATTTTGACACCACGATGGCGTGGCAGGAGGCGCGATAAATGCAGCAGGTTACGGAACCCGGCATAGACGGGGTAACGCTTGAGGACTGGCAGACTTTTTTACTGCGGACAACGATACAGGGCGGCGGGTATATTCTTTTAGGTGTTGTAAACATGGATACTACCGGAGCGCCTTCTATAGAACTTGGCAGCAGGCTGGAGATAAACGGCGCGTTTTATAAGGCGGTTTCAAACGAGAGTGTGAGCGGTTCCCCCGCCAACGGGACAAATTACGTGTACGCCGTGCCGTCATCCGGCGGGGCATATTTCCAGTATTCGGCGGCGGCTCCGGTGTGGAACACGGCCAAAGGCGGCTGGTATAACGGCAACAACAGGGCGGTATTGCGGTTTGAGTACGCAAACGGCGAGTACAACGATAAGGAGATTATTGATTACGGACAAGGAGGCGGTAATAAGATGAGCGGCGGCGGGAGTGTGATACAGAATAAAGAGATATTGAGCAGTCCGGCGGGGACATTGATTAAGACTGTTACCCCTACATCCGGTTTAGCGGATAGACATTTCCGGCTGGAAAAGGGGAAATACTGCTTTGAAGTTGCCGGCGGAGGCGGCGGGGGTGGGGGCGCAGGCCAAAGGCAGCCGCCAAGTCCAGACACCTCGGCCGCCGGAGATGGCGTTGGGGGTATTACTTCGTATGTAGCGGCGCAGGATTATTTATTAGCGGCTTTCGGCGGCGGCGCGGGAGGAGGCGGCGCCGTCCAGTGGGGGCCTCCCGGTAGGGGCGGTTCAAGTCAGTCATTTATTGACATACCCGGCGTATCAACTGCCGAGAACGGTAATCAGATTAGCACGATTATTGCCAGTGGCGGCGCTTCCGGCGGCGAGGATGGAACCGGGAGTGGCAATAACAGAAATTCATCTACTGGCGGAGGAGGAGCCGGCGCAAATGGGGTGGATAGTGATCCGACTTATGGACCCAAAGGCGGCGAAGGCAAGGCTGGTGGGAAAATAATAGAAAGCGTGGTTATTATTGATACGACAGATTTTATCGCGCTTGCTGGAATAGGCGGGACTGGTGAAAAAGGCGCGACTGGTGTTGCTGGCGGAGTAGGCTTTCCCGGATATGTCAAAGTCTACAAAATGTAGCGG
>JAITDS010000172.1 GCA_031282435.1 Spirochaetaceae bacterium | reverse complement strand
CCTCCCCCCAGAAAAAAACTGTGTAAGTCCGCGTAATGAGCGGATGTTTTCGTCTTGCCGCGAGGCGGGAAATTCAGTTTTCGAGTATGATAATTTCTACCCGGCGGTTTTTTTTGCGTCCCGCTTCGGGGGTGTTGTCCGCTATCGGGTTTTGCGAGCCGTAGCCGCGGGCTATTATCCTATCAGGACTTCTTACGCCCTGTTCTATTAGATAGGATGCGATGGCGGCGGCGCGTTCCTGCGAAAGCTGCTGGCGGGAACGTTCCGTGCCTCCGGCCCGTGCCGCGTGTCCGCCGACCAGTATGTCGCGGTTCGGATACCTGCGTAAAAGCTCGCCTATTTTTTCCAGTTTTTTTTCTTCGCCCGGCACAAGAATAGCGGTATCCGGTTCAAACATAATATCTTCAAGATTGATTTTTACGCCTTCTTCGACAACGCGGACATCGGCGGCATCTACACCCTCGTCTGTAAGCTCGCGTAGAATATCGCCGGCTATAGCGTTCTTGTCCATTTCAGGCGATTCTATAATCTCCGCCTCGGCGTTTCCGCTGAATTCGTAGACGTTCCCGTCCGACATCTCAAATATAAGTTTGAAATTTTCTTCCGCCCCTACAGGCTGTCCTAAAGCGCTGTCCCAGTACACAACTTGCGAAGACTCCCCGTGTACGCGCCTTGGCGTAAGACCGCCGTTCCGGCTGCCCGGAAAATCCAGCGGGGCATCCTCTAAAAAATCTTCGGGCGAATTGTTCACGGTGTAGCTTATCGAGACGGCCTTATAAGGTTTTCCGCGCCAATCCCTATCGCCCAGAAAGGTGTAATGGGCGGTAAACGGCAGGCGGTACAGGCTGTTTATGCCAAAAGAAGGCCCTAAGTCGTGCGCTTCGTACCCTTCAGCGTCCCATTTTTCGCCAGTATTAATAGAGCGTTCCGGAAACACCGGAACGTTGCGGACAGTGGGCATTATATATTTATCCGCTATGCTTATCCTTCCCCTGCTGTCCCTTCCAAATACCGATTCATAATCCTGTGTCCATTGAAAACTCTTTGACGCTCCGTCTCCGGACATTCTTTCTTCCGCAAGTTGAAACAGCGCCTTGTGAATGGCTACGCCGTTCCGCTCGTCAACTACTTCGCTCGCCATGCGGTTCAGTATCTGCGTTCCGTAAAGCAGTTCGCCATTTAGAAACACATTTTCCCGCGAGGTAGAAATTGTCTTGAATTTGTCGCCTATTTTATGTTTGAAAATAAATTCTTCCGCGCCGGCTGAGGATACTATCAGAGTAAACGTAAAAATATATAAAAGCGTTTTCATTTGATTTTAATATCGACATAAAAAGTGTTGTTAGATATGCTGACTATTATGATGCAATATAGAAAAGATGAAAAATCCGGCAACGAGCTTTCTGTTTTAGGGTTCGGCTGTATGCGTTTTCCGCGCGCTTTTGGCGCTATAGACATGAAAAAAACGACTGACATGATAAAATTGGCGGTGGAAAGCGGCGTAAACTATTTCGATACCGCTTGGCTTTATCCCGGTAGCGAGGAGGCGCTGGGCGCTGTGCTTACCGCTCAAAAACTGCGGGAAAAAGTGTACATAGCGTCGAAATTGCCTCTCATAGTCTGTAAAAGCGCGGACGATTTTGACAAATATTTTTCGCAGACCTTGAAGCGCTTAAAAACGGATTATATTGATTACTATCTTATGCACATGCTTACGGACATGAATTCGTGGGAAAGGCTTAAAGAATTGGGAATAGAGGATTGGATACGGGAAAAGAAAAACAGCGGCGCAATTAAGCGTATTGGTTTTTCATTTCACGGCGGGCGCGATGATTTTTTGGCGATTCTGGCCGCCTACGACTGGGAATTCTGCCAAATTCAATATAACTATTCCGATGAAAACTATCAGGCGGGGCGTACCGGTCTTAAAGCCGCCGCCGAAAAAGGTATTCCCGTTATCATCATGGAACCGCTGTTGGGCGGCAGGCTGGTAAACGGCCTGCCCAAAGCCGCGCGTGAAATTTTCAAAAAAGCGGAAGGCGGCCATAGTCCCGCCGCTTGGGGTTTGAACTGGCTGTGGAATCAGAAAGAGGTGACTGTTGTTCTTTCAGGAATGAGCGGCATTAAGCAGGTTGAAGAAAATATCAAACTTGCCGAAAACGCCCGCGCCGGAAGTCTTTCACCCGCCGAAATTGCCGTATTCGACGAGGTAAAACGTATATTCAACGCATCTTATAAGGTGGGCTGTACCGGCTGCGGGTACTGTATGCCCTGCCCTAAGGGTGTTAATATCCCCGGATGTTTTGCCGCGTACAACACAAGTTTCGCGTTTTCTTATATCGAAGGTGTAAAGCAGTATATTACAGGCTCCGGCGCGTTAAGCCGGAATCCGCATCTGGCGGGGCAGTGTGTAAAATGCGGCAGATGTGAAAAGCATTGTCCGCAAAATTTAAAAATAAGTTCCTTGCTGGAAGATGTTAGGGCGCGTCTTGAACCTTTCTGGTTGAGCGCTCTGCTTTCGCTGGCTAGAACCGCGCTGGGGCATAGACGTGTCCGTTCATAAAAAGTGGTAGAACTGCGGAAAATATACAAAACATTCTTGTCTAACGGGGCGCGGGCGCTGGAAGGGGCGGATTTTGACCTGCGTCGGGGAGAGATTCACGCGGTTTTTGGCGAGAACGGGGCGGGCAAGTCAACATTGATGCAGATTCTGGCCGGTTTCGAGAGGCCGGACAGCGGCGAAATCATAATTGACGACAAAAAACGGCGTTTTTCTTCGCCCGCGGACGCTCTTTCCATTGGAATAAGTATGGTACGGCAGCGTCCTGAACTTTGTCCGGGCCTGCGCGTCTGGGAGGCCTGCGTTCTGGGAGCGGAGGCGCGGCGCGGCCCATTTTTTTGCAAGCATTCTTCCCGCGATATGGTAAGCCGCCTTTCCCGTGAATGGGGTTTTGACCTGCCCGTTGACGCTCTGTCCGAAACTTTGACGGCGGCTGAACGGCAAAAAGCGGCGGTTTTGGCCGCGCTGCTTAGAAAAACGCGCTTAATAATATTTGACGAACCTACCGCCGTGCTGAACCAGATTGAAAGCCAAAATTTTTTCGCGCTTGTAGGCCGTCTTGCCGCCGCCGGACACACTCTTGTCATTATATCGCATAAATTAGACGAAACGCTGGCTCTGGCGCATCGGGCTACGGTCATGCGTAAGGGTATAAGAGCCGCCGTGCTTGATAAAAGCGAATTTGACGCGCAAAAGATAATCGCGTTGATGTTCGGGCAGGATTATGAAACGGACGGCGGCGGCGACTCGGCGCTTTATGCGGCGCATATCGAGGCCGACAAGCGCGTCAAGGCTGAAGCCGTGCCGCTTACACGGCCTCTGATGCAGTCTACAATGCAGCCTCTGATGAGGCCTCTGATGAGGGCGGAAAATTTAACGGTTACGCAGGCGGGATGTCCCGCGATACATTCTATAAACATGGAACTGTACGGCGGCACGATATACGGACTTGCGGGTGTGCGGGAAAGCGGCACGGAAACGTTGATGCTGGCGCTTTCCGGTTTTTTGAAGCTTGAAGCAGGCCGCGTATTTATAAACGGTTGTCCTGTTTTCGGCGGCGATCTTAACAGTGTTCTATGTTTTCGCGGCTCAGGCGGCGTTTATCTTGGGATGGACGGCGGCCAGACGGCTTGCGACAAAAGGCTTTCCATCTATGAAAACCTTATAATACACGCCCACCGGCGTTTTCCGCATCCACTGTTTGGAAAAATTGGAATACTTGACGGCAGGCGGCTGCGTGAATGGGCGTTTTCTTTGACGCAAAAAGCCGGAATTGCCGGTCAGCTATCCGCAAAGGCCGGTGGTCTGTCGGGCGGTATGCTGCAACGGCTTCTTGAAACGCGGGAATTGGCCGAAAACGCTAAACTTATCCTGATGTCGGAACCGGGCTGGGGTTTGGACGTGCGCCGCCGCAGGGCGTTGTATGGTCTTTTGAGGAAAGAGGCGGAAGCCGGAAAAGCGGTGCTGTTGTTCCTGTCCGACCTAAACGACCTGCTGGAAGTTTCCGGCGAGATTTTTGTGATGAGCGGCGGCAGTATCGCGCTGCGCCTGACAAGCAAAGATCTAAGTGCTATAAACGGCGGGTTATTTGACGAATCGAACGGCGTTCCCAATAACGGCGCGGCAAGCAATGGCGGGCTAAAGAATGGCGCGGCAAAAAATATTGAAGCGTTTAGAAAAATTAAAAATAGAATCAACGCGGCTATGAGCGGTGCCGGCGATTCCGGTTTCGGAAAAATTCAAGATTTTACATGATTTCAACGGAGTATTAGCGATACTTTTTTCATTTTGGGCGCATTTTTGCCTGCCTATGGCAGACAAAAACCGCGCTTTCCGCTATTATGAAAACGCTTGCGCGTTTTCATACCGCTTCAATCGCTTGCGCGGGTCAACACGCAAGCGCGGCGGTCTTTCCGGGTTTGCGGAGCGTAAACTCCGGTCGCGGCGTAAAAGGCATCTGTTTTATAAACGGACTTGTTCGCCAACCTGATCTGATTGCCTGTCGCCCAAGTCTTTTTTAAGCGGAGCTTGGCCAAGCCATGCATGGCCGCCATGCTTGGCTTACGAAAACTTAAGTTTTTGAACAAGTCTAATATAGAGATGTTTTCCATATTTGAAAACCGGAATTTCCGGGACGGCGCGGTGTTATGATTTCTTCTGTTTTTTCCAACTTTTTAACTTTTGTTGCAGGGCCATGGTCATCCCTATGGTTTGCGGGGAACACGCTTGATTATATGGCGTTGCTGCTATGCGCGTCTCTTGGTTCGGCTTTTGCGTTTAGATGCGGGCTGTTTAACTTAGGTTTGGAAGGGCAGATATATACGGGCGGACTTGCCGCGACCTGCGCGATGCTTTTTTTGCCGCCTTCCTGCCCGCCGTTTGTTTTGTTAAGCGCCGCCGCCGCCGCCGCGTGTATTACAGGCGCTCTTGCCGGTCTTTTTTGCGCGTTTCTAAAAAACATATCCGGCGCGGATGTGCTTATAAGCAGTTTTCTGCTTTCCGCCTCTCTTACGCCCGTTGCCGACTATCTAATAGCGGGACCGTTGCGCGGAGACGAGGGAAATTTGCTGGCCACGGCTCGTTTTAACGTTGTCTTGCCGCATATACTCCCGCCTTCGCATCTAACGCTGTCGTTGATTTTTTCGCTGCTTCTCTGCGCCGCGGCATACGTCTTTATAAGCAAGACCGGCGCGGGCTACCGGTTCCATATAGCGGGCTACAGTCCCGCGTTTGCCCGTTACGGCGGCATAGACGCGGCGGCCTATTATGGTCCGGCGCTTGGACTGTCCGGCGCGCTTGGCGGCTTGTGCGGCTTTTTCGCCGTTGCCGGAACTTATGGTCTTTGTTATCAGGGTTTTAGCGGCGGTCTTGGCTGGGCGGGCATATCCGTAGCCCTAATAGCGCGCAACCGCTTTCTTGTCCTTATCCCCGCCTCGTTGTTTTACGCGGCGCTGAAATCCGGTATTGAGCAGATATTGCTTTCGTCCGTTATGAGTTTCGAAGCCTCGTATCTTATTCAGGCCGTTATTTTAATATCTGCCGCCGTTAAATTTCCGGTAAGGACATTGAAGCGCCGGATTTAGTTTTGTAAAGATTTGCGGAAAACAGTAATGCCCTAGTCTAAGCTTTCCGGCGCGCATTAAGGTTTTAACTGAAGTGATTTTGGCGTATCTTCAGCGCTTTGATTCGCGCAACGGGATTGTAGGGGTGCGAAGCAGACGCGCCGCCCCCTGCGGGGGCGGCGTGGCCATAGCCACGAAAAGCCCGGTTCCCGGCGCGAAGCGCCGGGAATGCGCCCAAATAAAAAGAAACCATAGTGAAGACGACTTACAGCCGCGTATGCCAAGCGCCATTTTCTTGTTGAAAGCAAGGCAGAAAACCCGCTGGCGGGCTGGCGGGTATGCTACCGCGTAGCGGACTTTAAAGCCACTAGTGGCTTATTTTGATAATAGGATGACGATACTGCGTCCGCGTACTAAATATTCGTTGGTTTTGCATAAATCATCTTGTTCATCGGGTAGTTTTATGTCGTCCGGTGACGTGAGCGAGGTGTCTACGGCGCGCCGCCAGCCTTTGCCCGCCGGCGGGGGGCAGATAATGAATTTACAGTCGTTGACACCGGCATTAAACATTATGTAGAAATCGTTGTCATCGCGGTCGGCAAGTATGTCGGCTTTTGTGCCGTCCATGTACAGCGCAAAACAGGTGTCTTTTCTTTCCCAGTCAAGAGATTTGCCTTCCTCATCGTACCATGTTATGTCCGGCAGTCCGTTGTAAGAGCCTTCGCGTCCCGTGTAGAATTCAGGACGCATGAAGCCTTGATGCCGGTGGCGGAACGCTATCATTTCTTTCGCAAAACGGAACAGGCCGTAATTCTGGCTTTTAAGCGTCCAATCGTACCACGATATTTCGTTGTCTTGGCAATATGCGTTGTTGCAGCCTTTTTGTGTCCGGGCAAACTCGTCTCCGCCCAAAAGCATGGGCGTTCCCTGCGAAATCATCAACGTTGCGATGAAATTTTTCATCTGCTGTTGTCTTACTGTTTCTATTGCCGGATTTAATGACGGGCCTTCATAACCGTAATTATAGCTTAGGTTGTTATTGTTGCCGTCCCGGTTTCCTTCGCCGTTTTCTTCGTTGTGTTTGAAGTTATATGTAACTAAATCTTTTAATGTAAAGCCGTCGTGGCACGCAAAAAAGTTTATCGAATGGAATGGTTTTCTGCCGTCCCTAAGGTAGAGGTCGGAACTGCCTGACAATCGTGTCGCCATCTCGCGCACGGTGCCGGGGTCGCCGCGCCAAAATCTGCGTACGTCGTCGCGAAAGCGGTCGTTCCATTCCGCCCAGCGTCCGGGAAACCAGCCTACCTGGTACGCTCCGCCCGCGTCCCACGCTTCGGCGATTATTTTGGTGTGGCGCAGCACGGGTTCTTCCGCTATCTTTTCCAGCATGGGCGCGTTTTCCATAAGTCGCCCTTTTTGGTCGCGTCCCAAGATTGAACCTAAATCAAAGCGGAAGCCGTCTATGTGCATCTCGACTACCCAGTAATTTAGGCAGTCGATTATCATTCCGCGCATGACGGGGTTGTTGCAGTTTACTGTGTTCCCGCAGCCGGAATAGTTTTGATAGTAGCGTCTATTGTCATTTAATATGTAGTATATTTGGTTATCTAATCCGCGAAACGAAAATGTCGGTCCTAGTTCATTTCCTTCCGCCGTGTGGTTGAATACTACATCGAGTATTACTTCTATGCCGGCTTTATGTAATTCGCGTACCATTGTTTTAAATTCGTTTACTTGTTCTCCGTTGTCCTGTTTGGAGGAATATGATGCTTTTGGCGCAAAAAACGCCACGGTGGAATATCCCCAGTAATTTTTTAGTTTTTCTCCTGTTCTTGGGTTTATCGCGGATAGTTCGTTTTCATAAAATTCATGTATGGGTAGTAATTCAAGGCTTGTTATTCCAAGTTCTTTTAGGTACGGTATTTTTTCAACTACTCCGAGGTATGTTCCGGGGTGTTCTGCGCCGGATGTCGGGCTCATGGTAAGGCCGCGTACGTGTGTTTCATATATGATGCTGTGTCTAAGCGGGTAATTGAGTGGTCTGTCGTTCTGCCAGTCAAAGGTGTTGTCTATGACTATGCAGCGCGGGGACGTGTTAATGTTATCGTTTGTATTGTAAGACAGGTCTTTTTGCGGGTCGTCCGGCTGGTAGGCTAGGGCGCCGCTGAAATCCCATGCGCTGACGTTGCTTAGGGCTTTCGCATACGGGTCTATCAATGCTCTGTTTTTGTTAAAGCGTAGTCCTTTTTCCGGTTGAAACGGGCCGTCCGCACGGTACAGGTAATATGCTCCCGCAGTGAGGCCGGGTATAAAGCAATGCCAAACGTCGCCGGTCCGGTTCTTTCCGGGGGCTAGCGTGATTTCTTGCCGTTTTGCGTCCGCCGCCGCGTTTTCAAATAAAACGAGTGTGATTGTCTGCGCGTTGCGCGAAAAAATTGAAAAATTAACACCGTCTGTTCTTAAAGACGCGCCTAGCGGTAGGGGTTTGCCCTCCTTAACCGCAAAATCTCCAAATGCCATAAAGAATTATCGGCGAAAAATCCATTCCCGTCAATCTAACCGGCCAGCCGGTTTAAGGTCCGCTACGCGGTAGCATACCCAAAGCGGGTTTCACTCCGTGCTTTCAGGTCCGAAAATGGCGCTTGGCATACGCGCCTGTAAGTCGTCTTTAGTATGGTTTCTTTTTTAATTCGGGCGCATTTCCGGCGCTTCGCGCCGGAAACCGGGCTTTTCGGGGCTCCGCTATCGCTCCGGCCACGCCGCTGCGCGCCGTGTCTGCTTCGCACCCCTACAATCCCGTTGCGCGAATCAAAAACGCTTTCAGCGTTTTTGATTTTTCTGAGTTTGCGCGGAGCGCAAACTCAAGTAACTTAGTTTTCGGCGCTTTGATTTTACGAGGAAACCCGGCGGTGGGCCGGGGGTGGCGGAATACGTGTAAGCGGTACGGGGACAGGGGGCGCGTATCGCAAGCGCTTGAGGCACATTCACTATTAAGTAAAAATTCGCATCTTACACGGATTTTTAATCCGTGTAAGACGCGAAAAGCTAAATGCGGGGGTTAATTTTTCTTTTTAAGCGCGGGATACAATCCTTTTGACAAACCGCTAAAGTCCCAGTTTGCCTCCGTAAAACCGGCTGATGTCCAGTTGGATTTTGTTTTAAAGAAATCCGCGTCTTTGGCAAGACCGGCGGCGTTATCCGCAACGCCGGTCTCGGTGTTTGGCGTTCCGGTAGAGCCTGTTCCGGTGAGCATACCTTTAAGCGCGTAGTTGTTCAAAGTTTTAGGCGTAAGCAAAAGATTACCGATTATACGGTTGGAATGACACCTTATATTAGAGTCCGCCAAAACTTTCGGGTTAAGGGCAAAACTGTTTGTTATAACGGCGTTTTGATTCCACATAACGCCTACCAAACCTCCGGCTGTAGTCATTATGCCGTTTGGCATATTACTGTTAATATTTGGCTGGGCGATTTCAATTTGCGTTGTGGAATAGCAGTTTTGGATTGTAAGATTAATTTTACCGTCAGCTTTTAAAATGACGTTAGAGCCTGTATCGTCAAACACGGCATTGGCGATAAGGCCGCCCGCGGCAATAAGGTATCCGCCACCGCTACTGTTGATAGAGCCTTTTATCGAGCCGCCGGTCCTGCAATTAACGATATTGGCTGTTCCTGACCTGTTAGCCATTTTACCGATTAAACTGCCTAACGAAAGAATATAATGGCCTGTGTTATTTCCTAATTCCGCTTTTATATCTAAATCTGTCTCGCAATTCTCCATTGTTAGGTTTATAGCAACGCCTTCGTTGGTTTCCCCAAGAATACCGCCTATCATCGCGTAGTTGTCATTCCCAATGCTGCTGAACCAAAGATTACCCGTAACCGATATATTCCTGAACGTATATGTGCCGGCTACATCTATACCGCCAAGCAGAGCGCCAAACATGGTATGGCCATCCAGCCTAATCGCGTTAGGCATACTGACCCGCACTTTTAGGTTTTCGATAAGCGCGCCGGAATTGAGGCTGTCGAAAAGCCCGGTACGTATGTTTTTTCCGTCTATTTTACGCGCCGTTGTAATCGCCAGCGTAATGGTATTGCCGTTGCCGTTAAATTTTCCTTGGTAGTTATTAGGGCCGTCCCAAGCGTTGGGCAAAGTCGTAAGGTCTATGTCGTTGGCTAGGTAGTAGTTTGTATTTGCGCTCATATTTGCCAAGTCGTTTGGGCTATACACCACTAGATACAACGGATTTGAAGCATTGTCCGACACATCATAGCTTAACGCTATCGCGATGTTGGACTTTGGAGTTGACGGCGGCGGCACGACGGCGCGGTACGGAGTGAGTTTAGCGTCGGCGTTTCCGTTTTCCGGCTTCCCCATAATAACCACAAAGGACACAGGCGGGTTGGCGTCGTTGGCTGCCTGTTCATCTATAGACATAGACCACGCGTTATTTTCACCGCTTACATTTGCGGTAAAAGTTTGCCCGTCGGACGTAGTTAGCGATACGCCGCTTACTTTGTAAGGATATTGGCCGTTATTGTTCTTAAGAGCCACAGTCCCTTTCCATGTAAGCGCGTTTTTGGGATTGTCAAATGTTACGCTGTACTCCCGCGAATGTATCGCGTCTTTCACCTCAACCTTAAACTTTACCACAAGTGTGTTTCCGTACACCGGCAGGTCAAATTTCTTTTGCGCCGCGCCGGCTTGAGCATAGTCAAACGACGGGGCATCCCCTATGCTTACCGTTACTTTAGCCTCGCTGTAAGTAGGGGCGCAACTTATTATTTCCGCCTGCTTCTGACCGGCAAGCACTCTGTAGCTGTAAGACGTTGTGGTAGGCGTAAAATCTTTTAGCAGATAATCTCCTTTCGCGGTTTCCGCTATCTGCAAGTTCATCAAAGTTGAATCTGTTTCCGCCGTAGTGTCGGGCGGCGGCACTATGGTTATCGTGTAGTTTGAGGAAATCTCGCCGTTTGTTACGTTTATCATCGCTTTTACCGCCGTGCTTCCCGCATTGGGTATAGGAATCTTCCAGTAAATATACTCGGCATCCTTATCCGCCACAGGAGCAGGCTTGTCCGCAGGCTCGCCGCCATCGTTAAGGCCTTCGTTGTTGTTACTTACCGGATCATTATCGCCTCCCGTGTTGTAAAGCGACTGAGCGGGCTGCTCTTCTCCAGGATAATCCTTATCAATGTCCTCGACCGGAGTCGCTCCAAGCTCTTCGGCGTTTGTCAGGGTTACTACAGAGTTGCCGCTGTTTGCAAGGGCAGTGATGATAAGATTGTCTTCGCCTTTGTTATCAAGCTCCACCGTGTACTCGTAGCGGGACTGGTTAAAATATTTGCCGTCTCCGTCGAGCAAGGTCTTGGTAGTGATATTCCCGTCCGCATCGGGTTTCCAGCTTCTTTTGCCTATATCCTCCTCGTATACTACGGCAATATAGTAGAGAGAAGAATCCGCTCCCGGCGCTTTTATGGTTACAAGATAGTTGTAGGTTTTTCCGGCATTTGAAACTCTTACGGTAACGAGTGTGTTTACCTGCGGTTTAACGGCCGGGTCCGGTATGGCGATTCCTTCCAGCTTAGCCGGTCCTGTTACAGCTTCCGCCATTGCGCCTTTTCTTTTGTCGTTCTCCCACGAGATAAGGATTGAAGCTGTTTTTTCATGCTGCGCGACCGCTTCCACAGTTATAGAACCGTGGCTTAGTTCCGCGTCCGCCACGGTGTAATCGCCTGTGGTGGCGCTTAACGCAGGCATAAGATTGGTTTTAGGTTCGCCTTCGTCATCCGCGTAGTAAAAGTTTAATTGGTTTAGATAGACCTCCGCTGAAGGGGGCGGTCTGACCTTTGGTTTGTTGCTGCCGCCTGCTGCCGTTTCAATAGAGCCTTCCTCGCCGCAGCAACATGGCAGGAGTATGGCGGCCGCTAAAAAAACGCCTGAAAAAAAAGTTTTAATAGTTTTAAAAAAAATCATAATAATCCGCCTTAAAATAGAGATAGCAATTCCGGCAAACTGCCGGAAAAAGGTAAAAGAGGGGCGTAAAACACCTTTAAGGCGGTTGAGTATAAACAGACTATTTTGAAAAAAGGGTTAGTTGTTGCCGGGAGGGCGGGTGGTGCCACTATGTATGTTTAAGCCAAAAGACGCTATTTCCAATCCGCCGGCCACAACCGCCGTTCCGCCTGAAGTATAAGAATATTCCGCTCTTTTGTACATTTTCATGATAAGTAAAATATATCGAAAATTTGGAGGATATGCAAAATAGGTACACGGATTACGCCGCAAGCGCTTACGCGCTTGCGGCACATTCGTTTAACAGGAAGGCAGCCGGCCGCAACGGGGGCGGCAGACTTCGAAAGCCAACGCCCTTTTCAAAGTGAGCGCAAAGGATGAAAACCGCTATTCGGCACTTTGGACATCAGCCTATTGAATTACAACCCTTCCGTTTCCAGGTAATGTGCTAAACTTGTTGTAACTATTCAGTTGGGGGGAAGTCGCGGCAAACGCCGTATGATTTATACGGCCCTTAATGAGGACTTCCTGTATCAGACCTTGTTTACAGAGTAAACGCCGTTGCCCTGACACCCTATTGACGGAAATTATTAAAACAAATAAGCTTTTTATTCAACGGGCAATAGCGCAGTTGGTTAGCGTACAAGTCTGGGGGACTTGGGGTCCCCGGTTCAAATCCGGGTTGCCCGATTAAGTTTTAGCGGCATACTTTTTACTAATTCTTTACAATTTAATGATTTAACGGCTTGCTCCTTCTTATGGCGGGAAAACAGCGAGGTAGTAAATTATACAACATAAGGATTTACTACAATGGAGAAAAGACGTTTTTTCTGCCGCGATACAGCGCCTGCGGTATCCCGTAAACTTTCCCGCCGCTCACGCCGGCTCAGGTATGCCTGCCGCTTCCATCACGATATTCTCGTGAATAAGCCCCCCCCCCCCCCTCATAGCTAAGCTTGACCCGCAAAATCGAACATTTCCCTATAGTCGTAGAGGGTGTAGAATTTTTGTAGACCCCGCCAAACAGTTTCTACACCGGGCGGACCATCGCTTGGGGCACGTCCGGGACCGCC
>JAITDS010000230.1 GCA_031282435.1 Spirochaetaceae bacterium | reverse complement strand
CCCCCCCCCCCCCTCTTCACAAGCCAAAGCCGTCTTCGCGCTTTGCGAATCTATAATCCCATAAGCAGGAGAGACTTTACGTCCGGCCCCCTAACGAATTTTTTACCAAAACGCCCGTCGCTTTTTCTCGTTTGCCAAGCTTTACGACACGGCGGTAGAACGACCAAACCGTGTCATGCGGCAGCAACCGCTGTTGGCAGCCGGTTTTAACCGTATGCTTTTACCATCGCATCGCGGCTCAACGCGCTTTCAGCACCTTAGCTTTCCGAGTTTTGGACGCAGAACTGCGCCCTGCTTTTACGAAACCCCGGCAATTTTTGTGCCGCCCGCCGGCGAGTGACGGCAGCTAAAGCCAACGCCCTTTTCATGCTTAACGCGAGACAGAAAAGCCGCCGGCGGCTAAAGATAAAGAGATATTAGGCAGCAGGTTCACCGGACAAGGTCAATGTACCAGTCAACTGTTTTTTCAAGTCCTTCTTCAAAGTTTACCGACTGTTGCCAGCCTAGTTCGTTTTTAATTTTAGAACAGTCAATCGCGTAACGCCTGTCGTGTCCGGGGCGGTCTTTTACAAAATTTATTGTTTTTTCAATTTCTTTTATATCGCGGCCTGTTTTCTTTGCGACTATTTTCATCAGTAAACGCAAAAGGTGTATGTTTTCCAGTTCATTTTCGCCGCCTATATTGTACTTTTCGCCTGTCCGTCCATGTTTCAAAATAAGCCAGACCGCCCTGTTGTGGTCTTCAACAAACAGCCAATCCCGTATGTTTTTTCCGTCCCCGTATACCGGCAGCGGCTTGCCGTTCAGCATATTGAGTATCATCAGCGGTATTAATTTTTCAGGGAACTGGTACGGCCCGTAGTTGTTGGAACAATTTGAAAGTGTGACTGGCAGTTTATATGTGTGATGATACGCCATTACAAGATGGTCCGCGCCGGCTTTGCTTGCCGAATACGGCGAGCGCGGAGAGTAAGGCGTTGTTTCTGTAAAATATCCCGAATCGCCCAAAGAGCCGTATACTTCATCCGTGCTAATCTGATGAAACACGACACCGGAGCGTATGGAATCACCTCCGGCGACAGGGACAACGCCGTTGCCGGCGGAGTTTCCGTTCCGCCACGCGGCGCGCGCGGCTTCGAGCAGCGTAAATGTTCCCATAACATTTGTTGTAATAAAATCGTCCGGTTTTACGATGGATCTGTCCACATGGGTTTCCGCCGCAAAGTGGACTACGGTATCTATCGCGTATTTCTTAAAAATGTTATCGACCGCGGCTTTATCGCGGATGTCTTTGTGTTCAAAATGGTAACGCGAGCCGCCATATTTTTTTTCAATGTCAGTTAAAGACGCCGCGTCCCCGGCATAAGTAAGAGCATCCATATTGATGATGCGTCCTGTAAAATCCGGCGTTTTTTCCAGCATTACACGGATAAAATTACCGCCGATAAAACCCGCCCCGCCTGTAACTAATATATTCTGTAAACTTCTTATCATTTTCATACTTTTCATATATTCAACAATTTTTTTACGAAAACTCTCACAAAATAGTTTATAAAATTTACAATGCAGACATTGATATATTGCAGCCGCGATATGTGTAAATTTTTATTCATATATAAATTTTTGTATGCTTCCTGAAATTCTTTTATGCATGAAATTTTAATCTGCAATGAAGAGGGCATTACTCTGTACGCGCACAGTGGTTCATGTATGATATAAAGTTTTTTGTTTTCAGACAGCGGAAAATCGCCGCCTATCGATTCTTTTCGCAGCATAGTTCTGCTTCCGTCAACGATGGAATTGCGCGCGGTGCGGAACATAAAATTTAAAAGTTGTTTCCGCGTTATCGAGTCTGTTTTGAATGGTATTTTATTGACGTATAATTTTTTACCTGCCGAGTTAATAAAATCCGCATCGCAGCTTACCATTCCGGCATCGTCATTTTTTAATAAAACATCTACCTGCCGTTCAAGACAATCCGCGTACAGCACATCGTCATGATCCAGAACTTTTATAAAATCACCGTTAAGGAGATTGTATAATTGTTTTTGATTTTCGTAATATCCTAAATTCTTTTCGTTTATAAAGAGCCTTATCCGCGGGTCATTGTACGATTTAATTATAGAAACTGTATCATCGGTGGAACAGTCGTCAGAAATAATATATTCCCAGTTCTGATATTTTTGCGAAAGCACGGATTCTATTGTTTCGCGGATAAAAGAGGCGCTGTTGTATGAAAGTGTGCCTACGCTCACTAACGGATATGTCATACATTTTCCTATGAATTAAAATTACAAATTAAACTTAAAAAACATAACGTCGCCGTCCTGAACTATATATTCGCGGCCTTCTATCCGGTACTTGCCGGCTTCTTTAATTTTTGCTTCCGCGCCGTACTTTACAATGTCGTCAAAGTGGTATGTTTCCGCTTTTATAAAGCCTTTCTCAAAATCGCTGTGAATTACTCCCGCGGCGCGCGGCGCGCTGTCTCCCGCGTGTATTGTCCATGCGCGGCATTCGTCTTTGCCTGCGGTAAAGAATGTGGCAAGCCCTAATAAGCGGTAACAGGCTTGTATTAAGCTGACAAGTCCGGGTTCTTGCAGGCCGATTTCCTCAAGAAAGGCTTTTTTTTCGTTCATATCATCAATACCCGCAAGCTCGGCCTCGAATTTACCGCAGATGACTACCGCTTCACTGCCGCAGGCGGCGGCGTGGGCGCGGACGGTTTGTATATGCGCGTCCGGTTTATTCGCTGCGGCGGCTTTTACTCCGGCTTCGTCCGTGTTACAGATATAAATCTGCGGTTTCAGCGTGATAAAATGGCAGTCGTAGACGGCGGCGCGTTCATCGGCGCTCAAAGCGGCGGAGCGGGCAGGTTTACCGTCTTCCAGTAACGGTCTAATTTTACCTAACGCGGCAAGTACGGTTTCGGAGGCTTTTTTTTCGGTGGCGCCTTGTGTTTTAAATGCCCGTTCCGCTCTTTCTTGCCGCTTCAAAAGCGTTTCAAGGTCGGCTAGGGCAAGTTCAATGTTAATCGTTTCTATATCGGACGCGGGGTCAACTTTATTGTTTACATGGATTATGTCGGGGTTTTCAAAACAGCGTACCACTTGCGCTATTACCCCCACTTCGCGTATATGCGAAAGAAACTGGTTGCCCATCCCTTCGCCTTTGGAAGCCCCTTTTACGAGTCCGGCAATGTCTACGAATTCTATGGTTGCCGGAATTGTACGTTCCGGTTTGAAGATGCCGGACAGCGTGGAAAGCCGTTTGTCCGGTACGTTCACAACGCCGACATTCGGATTAATTGTACAAAACGGGTAGTTCGCCGCCTCTGCCGGCGCGGAACTTAGCGCTGAAAAAATAGTGGACTTCCCTACATTCGGGAGTCCCACGATGCCGCAGTTTAATGCCATACTGTATCATAAACTTTTGCGGGGTAAAATATAAGGGGTTGCGTTCCTTTTGAAAAATGCGGGATATGCCCGCACTACTTGGGAGTAACGAGCAAACGGCGGTAACACTCAAAGCAAAACAGATAGACACGGAAAACATAGAGTACGGCAACATACCTTAGCAATTACGGGTTCGGGAAAATTCAAAGTTTTACATGGTTTTATAGTTTATTAACAACGCTTTTTTAATTTTGGGCGCATTTTCGCCGCCGCAGGCTCGCCTGCGGCGGCGAAAACCGCGCTTTCCGCTCCAATTTGGCCGCTAAAGCGGTCAAATTCCGCTGCAATCGCTTGCGCGTCGCAAGCCGTCCGGCGCTGAAATCTAAACAGCAAGCTCAACGCGCTTTGCGCGTTGAGCCGCGCAATGGGATAGAAGCGGAATTAAACAGGACGGCGTTTTACGCCGTCCTGTTTAATTATAGCGGATAGCCCGGTTTTTGCCTGCTTATGCAGGCAAAAATGCGCCCGAATTCTTATACAATTAGGAAGCCGTGTTCCTTTTGTGTAACGGGCAAAGGAGGAAAGCCGCCGGAGGGTTCTATGAG
>JAITDS010000223.1 GCA_031282435.1 Spirochaetaceae bacterium | reverse complement strand
AGGGTTTACGGGATGCTTGAAAAACAGTTCAGCCTGTTTTTTGAGCGGGCTCAGCGTATGCCCGGCATTACCGGTGAAAATCTTTTTTTGCTTTTGGAATGCCGCCTTGATAATATTGTCTATCGGTTGCGTTTTGCGTCCAGCAGAAAAGAAGCGCGTCAAATGGTTCTGCATGGTCATGTTCTGGTGAATGGAAAACGTGTAAATATCCCTTCTTATCTTGTTAGGACGGAAGATTCTATCGAAATTAAAGAAGCGAGCAGGAACCTTGCGCTTATTAAAGGCGCTTTGAAGGAATATGGAAAATCGGGGGTAATGCCCTGGTTGCAGTTGGATCCCGATGCTCTTAAAGGGAAATTGCTTGCGTTTCCAAGGCGAAGCGATATAACGGATCTTTCAGACATCAAAGAGCAAATGATAGTCGAATATTATTCGAAGTAAGGAGTCTTCATGTCTCGTAGAAATCTGCTTAAGGGTTTCAAAAAACCGAAAGGCCGGACTTTTGAAACCAGCGAGTTAAGAAAAGATTATGGAAAATTTATTGCTTCGCCTTTTGAGCCGGGTTTTGGTACAACTATTGGCAATACTTTACGCAGGGTGCTTTTGTCATCAATTCAGGGTTACGCGGTTACTGCCGTCAGGATTGTTTCGTACAATGCTGAGGGAACGGCTCACAATATATCAAGCGAGTTTGAGCTTATACCAAATGTCGTTGAAGATACCCTTGAAGTGCTGAATAACCTTAAACAGATATGTTTTAAACTGCCCGATGATCTGGAACAGGACACGGTAGCTTTTGAATGGAAAGGCAAGGATTTTATTGACAGCGAGCGATTCTCAAAGAGCGGAAGGATTGAGGTTTTAAATCCGGGTTTTCATATAATGACGCTTACGGATGACGCTCATATCGAGATGGAGGCGCAGATCGAGTTAGGCCGCGGTTATACCCCCTCCGAGCATAACGCGCAGCATATTGAGGTTATAGGCACCATACCTATGGATTCGATTTTTTCACCCGTGAAAAAAGTAAAATACAATGTTGAGCCTATCAGGATAGGGCAGCGCAGTGATTATGATAAACTGATTCTTGAAATATGGACAAATGGAACGATAGGGCCGGACGAGGCGCTGATAGAGGCGGCCAAAATAGCTAAAGAACACTTTGCGCTATTCGTCAATTTTGATGAGACTTCGTTTGGCGAAGACGAGGAACTGGATGAAAGTGATGAACGTATACGGCAGTTGATAAATACCCCTGTTGAAGAACTTGAACTGTCGATCCGGTCGTCGAACTGCCTGAAGTTTGCCAATATCAAAACGATAGGCGAGTTGGTTAGAAAAACAGAGGATGATATAAATCAGACGCGCAATTTTGGCAAAAAATCGTTGCAGGAAATAAAAGAAAAATTACAAGAATGGGGTTTGACACTAGGTATAACAAGTAATATTGAGCTAAAAAACGCGTTAAAAACCGGCGTAAAAAAGGAAAACAGCGATGAAACATAAACGAGGCTTTAATCCGCTTGAAAGGATGGCGGCGCACCGTAAAGCGATGGTGCGTAATATGATGACATCCTTATTCAGTAGAGAACGGATTAAGACGACAAAGGCAAAGGCGCTTGAAGTTAAGCGCTTTGCCGAAAAGTTGATTACAAGAGCGAAGGTTGATTCTGTCCACAATAGGCGTATCGTTTCGAGTCGTCTTTATGATGAGGGTGTTGTCGCAAGATTATTTACGGATATTGCCCCGCGCATGAAGGATAGAAATGGCGGTTACACGAGAATCATCAAACTGGGGCAGCGTTACGGAGATGCGGCGGAAATCGTGATTCTGGAACTGGTTGATTATAAACTGGAGAGCGATAAGGGTAAGTCCGAAACGGGCGCGAAAAAGAAGAAGGAAGAGAAAAATGTCAAAAGCGCATAGAGGAAAGGGAATTCGGGAACTATTTCATAATGGGCGCGGCGTTTGTCCTTTATGCAAGAGAGCCAATATCAAGATTCTGTATGAACATGAGCAGGGTGAAACAAAAATAAAAATATGTAAAACATGCAGGGCCGCCGTTAAGCATGGGCGGAAATCATCTCTGCCGGGATGATATAGTTATAAAAAGGGATAGCTTGGAATCTTAACGCGGTTGCTGTGCTTTGCGATCCCTGATCTTTCATTCGCGGTGGGGTCTGCTCTCCTGTTGTAAACTAGTTTGCGCGACTGCGGCGGTTATAGCCGGTAACGCTAAAAAAAAAATCGTAGTAGACGGGTTTGCGCCGCAAACCCCCAGAGTTAAATAATTCCCTTACCCGATTGGCCCACATAGATAATTTCAACGCCTACAAGACACCTCGCGGCAAGCGCGCGCTTGCCGCGAGGTGGTTCATTAACAATCTTCAAAAAGATGAAAAAAAACGCCTTTTTTTCGTGAAAGTACTTGACTCTTTTGTTTGAATATTCTAACTTATTTCCGTGCTTACAGCAGGAACATCCACAGACAACTGACAACTGCTACCTATTAACTGTTTTGACGGTGGATACGGATCCGCAAAGGAGTTTTTATGAAAAAGTCGATTTATGGTTTTGTGATGGCGCTCGCGCTCGTGTCCGGGTTCGGTTTTACGGGGTGCGACACCCTGAATGGCATTTCTTCGGGCGCGGAGGATTTGGCGCAGGGATTGGTTTACAGCCTCTCAGGCACGGTAAAGTCCGTCTCCGGCACTCCGCTTGTGGATGCCATAGTAATCGCGGCCCTTCCTGACGACGCGGCAGCCGCGCAGGGCGTTACCAGCGTGAGCGGCTGGTATGCGCTACGGGGACTGCCGGCGGGGGACTACGACATAACGGTCTTCGCGACTGGGTATTTTAGTGAAACGGTGCCGGCAACAATAGGCGGCTCGAATGGTACGTTGCACTTTACCATGACGCCGGTCACAACGCCGGCATTGATTTACA
>JAITDS010000158.1 GCA_031282435.1 Spirochaetaceae bacterium | reverse complement strand
TTTTGAATAGTGAGCCCGCGTAACAGCGCTTATCTTTTTGTTTAAACCGCGGGCGATAATCCGCGCCGTCGTGCCGCCTGAAATTATTTTTTTGCCGGGGAAATCAGTAAATATTTTTATCATTTCAGCGTCGTTTTCCGGATTGTACGGAGGGCCGCTTATTACCAGCAAGTCGCGCGGAAGTCTAAAATAAGCGGCAGCGCACGTTATATCGTCATGCGCTTGGCCGCTGTCGCAAAGATAGGCTTTTTCCGCGACATTTTGCGAAAGGCTGCGCGCGCTTATATCCGCTTGGCCGGAAATCGCTTTTTTGATAAAATCTTTTACATTCGCAATGCCAAAACCACCCTTGTATTTGCCGTCAAGACCTATCCCGGCCTGCGTAACGCCGTCCGAGAAAAATACTATTCTATCGCCGAGCCGCGCCTGAAATTTTGAAATATGCGCGGTTTCATTTTGCGGGCCGGTTTTCTTGTCTTTCCGCTCTATCGGTATTTTTTCTTTTTTTATGCCTAGAATATTTCCGTCCCGTATTATTACGATTGGCGGATTATCGTATTCAATTATTTTTACAAATAAATCTTTATCTATATCGATCAATGTAAACGCCGCGTAACTAAGCGAGCGTTCACTGCATACGGGAAGCGAATTCACAATTAATTCCGCGGCGCGGCGCGGCGGTATGTCAAATAGAACAAATTTTATTATCATTTTGGCGGTTAAAGAAGCCAGGACATTCGCCTTAATCCCGCTGCCAAGACCGTCCGACAACGCCGCGATTATTCGCTTGCCATTCATAACTGTCTCGGAAAGAAATACGTCACCCGACGCCGCCTGACCTTCTTTAGGGATATTAAAATAATCTATTTCGATAAATATGCCGCGGTCTGAAAAAAAATCTGTCATTTGTTTACTTCTTTTACAGAATGAGATTCTATAATAGAATTTAAAATAGCTTCTGTTTCCGCCGCGTTCTCGCCGAGCAAAAAGGCTATTTTCTGAACCGCCGCCACATTTTTTTCAATAATTTTGCGCGCCCGCTTCACGGTGTTGCTCCTAAGACTCGTGGGGCGGGTAATGTCGTCCATAGTACCGGCCACAACCTCGCCCTTTTCAATAACATAGGTTGTAAGATGCAGGATTTTTTTATTAACATGTATATCATAATTAAAACTGTCGGATGTATTGCCTTCAAGGGCTTCCTCAAAATAATCCGTAAAAGTAATAAACTTGTTAAGTTTCAGTCCCTTGAATTGATCCGCTAAATCGTACAGTTCTTCCTCTTCCTTTCCTAAAAGACGCGCAAAATTTCTATTGCATTCTATTATGATTAAATCCTTATCGACAATAACCACTCCGCTCGGCGTGCTGTTTATCAGCGCGTTTGCTTTACGCTGGGCCATGTTTCGCATATACACGGAACACATTATTTTTTCAGCGCGCTTATCGATCAAGGCCTTTGCGAAAGACACACAGGTATCGTAGCCGCACATTGAACAATTTATGTAATCTTTGTCGCTGTATTTTTCAATTGAGGCAAGGGCTTTTCGTATTTCACTGCCTGAGTAGAGAACAGCCGGAACTTCCTTCGCGGTAATTGTTCCGGTTAGTTTTAGCTTTTCAAATATTCCATCATCACTCAAATAATTTTCCGCGCCGTCCGCGTAAGATAAAAGTTTTTCGCCCTTCGCGATCAAACTGGACGAGCGCGTTGTACAAGCGGCATTTATGCAGCCGCCCTGACAGGCAAGCAACTGAACAAACAACGGAAAATGAAAACTTTCCGCGTCTATTTTTCGTTTTAATAGTTCCGTGATATTATTTATGCCGGAGAAATTTAAAAAAGAAACATTTTTAACGCCGTCTTTTTCCAGATAATCGCGAATGCCGGCGAACATCCCGCCATCCACCGGATATAAAGCGCCTTTCGTGGCGCGGTACGGAATAAAATCCTCATCTTCCGCGTTTTTTATTTCTTCGGGAATAATGTTTTCTTCGTTAAACCACTGATAAAGCTCGTCAAAAGTAAGCGCCGCGGTTATTTCTCTCATCTGGTCGGCTTCCCGTTTTTTCGCGGAGCATGGGCCTATAAACACAACGGATGTATTTTTGCCGTACATTTTTCTAAGCAGCAAGGCATGGGCAAGCATCGGGGATGCCCTATCGTTAAGATACGGAATAAAATCCGGCGCGTACCGTTTTATATGCAGCACAACGGCGGAGCATGCGGACGATAAAAAAAGTTTTTGCCCGCCGCTTTTATCCCGCGCGTTTTTTATATCGTTCGCTATATCACGCGAAACTAGATCCGCGCCTATCGCGGTTTCAGAAACGGCATAAAATCCCAGCTTTTTTAACGCGGCAACAAGCTGCCCTGTAGATACATTATAAAATTCGGAAGCAAACGAAGGCGCTAACGAGACTATTACCCTGTCGTCTTTTTCTAGCAGCCTTTTTACATTTTCCACATCGGATCTTATATGCCGCGCTTTGCTGGGGCATGTCGTTACGCAATTTCCGCACAATACGCACATTTTTTGTATTATATCCGCGTGATTATTTTTTACGCGGATCGCTTTCACCGGACACTTGCTTATACATTTATAACAACCCTGACATTCAGCGCGTTCCGTAAAAATTATATGCGCCGCCATAAACACCTCTAAAACGGCCTGCCGCCGTAAAGCTATTTCACACGGCAGTCTAACAAACCAC
>JAITDS010000133.1 GCA_031282435.1 Spirochaetaceae bacterium | reverse complement strand
ACGCCAAATAAAAAATGGTATTAGACCCCACAGTTAAATAATTTCCTTACAGAACGAACCACGTAAATAATTTCAACGCCTACAAGATACCTCGCGGCTTGCCGCGAGGTGGTTCATTGATAAATAATTCTCTTTCCATTATTGATGGAGCGGCCATTTTTTTAAAATACTTGAATCTATTTTGTCCAATCTATAATGAAGTTGTTCGGAAACTTCAGTCTCCGAACAACTTCCGCTTGAAAACGCAAAATGCCCCGCATTTTGCAAGGACTTGGGCGACAACCAACCGGGTTGGCGAACAAGTCCAATAATAAATTGTTGTACCATATTTAACTGATGCCGCATAATAGCCGGCTAGCACATCAATGGCCTCGGTTTGCTCTTTAATTCCCATTACTAATATTCTATGCGAAAAACCGGATGTTTCAAATAATTGTTCATAAATATGTATTGGAAATCTAATTCCAATGCATCCGTACCGCTTTCCCGAACCAATAATTAATATGTTTTTCTCATTCCAGTTCAAGGTATATTACTGTGTCCGGCGCA
This sequence comes from Spirochaetaceae bacterium, assembly GCA_031282435.1. GTDB lineage: Bacteria > Spirochaetota > Spirochaetia > Treponematales > Breznakiellaceae > JAIRMY01. The sequence goes on along the minus strand of JAITDS010000133.1, from coordinate 13,206 downwards.
AGTTGTGTTCCGGCAGAGGGGTTTTGACGTACAACATAGCCGTCGCCTTTGATGTTTATATTTAGGTCGTCTCGGAGTAACAGCGGCAGTAACTGACGTTTTGAATAACCGGTAAAGTCGGGAATGGTATCCGTGATTAGCGGAGCGTTGATAGAAGGCAGCATTATTCTGCCGGTATGACTTGCCATCGGGTTTCTGCCGCGTGGAATACCAATATAATTGATTAATGCCTCGGCGGCTTCGCGTATAGGCGGGGCGGCGATACGTCCTCCTAGATAAGAACTGCCTTTTGGTTTAATTATAACGATATACAGAACAAGGGCGGGTTCTTCGGACGGCAGCAAAGCAATACAGCTCGCTATAAAATCGGTATCAGAATACCTTCCGGTTCTGCTGTCGATTAACTGAGCCGTACCGGTTTTAACCGCAAGCGGTATATCCCCGACATTAGCGCGGTATCCTGTACCGATGGATGAAGTTACGTCTGTCATGTAAGAACGCATTTCCCGCGCAGTCTCCGCTTTCAGCACGCGCACCGGGGCGGGTAGATTCGGTTTTCGCGGGTCTTTACCGTTAGAATCTTCAATTTGCAGTATAAACCGGGGTGTAACCATTACACCGTCATTCGCTATTGCTGTAGCGGCTTGCAGCATTTGCATCGCCGATACAGCTATTTCCTGTCCCATAGCGATAGTCGGCTTGGTTCGCTCGGACCAGCGTTCCGGCGGACGTAGGAAACCAGCCGTCTCTCCCGGCAGTCCTGAGCTTGTTTTTTCACCAAAACCTAATTTGCGTATATCATCGTAAAATGATGCTTTAGTCATTTTGTCGGAGGCGTAAGCCGCGCCCGCGTTGCACGAGTATATAATAATTTTACGAGCATCAACTAAGCCGTGGGCGCCAAGGCAGTTTATCACGATACGCTCGCCCAGATTCGTTGTATGTTCATAAGAACCATCGCAGTAAAATGTCGTTTGCGGGTTAATTTTATCCGAATCTAATATGGCCGCAAGCGAAAAAACCTTAAAAACCGAGCCGGGTTCATAAGCCCAAACCGCCGGGCGTATCATTCGCGCTTGCTCGCTGCTTTCTTTAAAGTTGTTCGGGTTAAAACGCGGCATTGTCGCCGCGCCCAATACTTCACCTGAACGCGGTTCCATGGCCAATAGCATGACCGCTTCCGCCTGATTTTCCACCAGCGTTTTTTCCGCGATTTCTTCCAGTAAATACTGAATCGTAGCATCTATCGTTAATACAACCTGATTCCCCGCGATTCCACCCGGAAATTCCATAGAGCTGTCCGCCTTTGCCCGTAGTTCTTCATCAAAGGCGTACTCTATTCCGGCAAGTCCTGTATTTTCATCTCCGGTAAAGCCTATTATTTGCCCCGCGAGCTGCCCTTCCGGGTATATTCTTCCCATGACCGGCTCTATGCTGACACCATCTATGACACCGGCAATGGCAAGCTCATCTATTTTACGGTACGTATCCCTGTCAACCTGTTTTTTTAGGTAGATAAAATCCGTCGCGGATTGTCTTATTTTGTCGATTATCGCGGTCTCGCTCATATTAAGAACGGGGGAAAGAACGGACGCAAGCGCGTTAAGGTCTCCGGTCTGCGGCCGCCATACGGTAACATTGCCAAAGCGTGTCTGTATCGCGAGAATTCTGCCGTTTCTATCGAGTATTTGTCCCCTGTCCGCCGTTAAGACCTGCCTGCGCTGTATGTTTTGTTCATTACCCAGCATCAAGATGGCGTATTTTGTCAAAACCGCCCCCGTGAGAATCAATAAAATAACCGTGAAGAATATAAATCTTCCTTTTTGCGGAGGCTGTTTTTGCGAGGGCTGTTCCATCTATTTTATTCCAATAACTTTGCCCACTATGTTGTCGAGCGGGACAGGTCCGTAAGAACGGGAATCATAAGATCCGCCGATGTTATCTCCTAATGCTATGAAACGGCCATCGTTCAATACTTTTACACAACGTTTAACGGCCAAATCACCTGCCGGCGTATAAAATATAACAACATTTCCCTCATCCGGTAACGCCCACCGTAACAGGTAGTTGTTATGCATGGGTTGACGAAACCCGTAGGCAAGGCGGTTTATTATCAACACGCTGCCGTTCCTTATAGCAGGCTCCATCGATTCTCCTTGCGTTACCATAAAATCAAAAAAAAATAATTTCAGGATAAGCGCTACAAGCAAAGCCAAAAATATAGCGAGCAGTGTCGCGGCGTTCTCTTTTTCAACTTCACCAGCGGGTTTCATTCACTAGCCTTTCGATAAAACTTCGGAGAATTTGCGCTTTTAAGCATTTTCCGGCTTAATACACGGGCAAGTATAAACTAAATGGGCTTGTGTGTCGATAAAGCAAGTAGGATGAATAATATACATGACAATATCTTAAAATCACAGCGCGTAGCGCGCCGTAAAAACGTTTACCCTGTTCAAGGCAACGCGGCGTTGAAAGGGATAGACCAAATTCATCAAAATCCGGTTCACAAAAAACGGATGCCTATGCCGTCAAAACCGGCGGTAGGCCCTAGCGCGTATGTGAACACGGAAGAATATACAGATTCAGCGCAGCCTTATGACGTATCTGTCTATCCCTCGTCTTCTACGATTCCCGCGTATGAGGGGAAAAAAACTATATTTACTCCACATTTTATCATTTTAAGTATATGTTTTGTTGTACTTGGATTTTTTGCGTATTACGCGCTACTCTGGCAGGATAATGAAATTCAGCTTAACCCCGAAGCGGATGCTTTTACCAGAAAAAAAATGCTGGCTTACGCATTGGGTTCTACATCCGAACATCTGCCTTTGGTGGAAAACCTTCCTATTTCAGTAGCCGAAACCTTTTCTTGGAACAATTACACGGTTAAAAGAGGCGATAGTGTATCTAAAATAGCCGCCGACAATAGTCTTTCGCTGGATGCAATTATAGCATCCAACAATTTATATAACGCCCGTCTGCTTCGTGAGGGGGAGGTTCTTCGCATACCGAATATGGACGGGATTCCCTACACAATTGTAAAAGGCGATACCTATCAAAAAATAGCGGACAAGATGAACGTGGCTCTTGAAGCGATTCTTGATGCCAACGACATTCAGGATGACAACATTAAAGTAGGTGATATTCTATTTTTGCCCGGCGCAAAAATGCGTTCTGATGATTTAAAGATGGCGCTTGGTGAACTTTTCGCATATCCGGTGCGCGGACGGCTTACTTCTCCTTTCGGCTGGCGTAAAGATCCGTTCACAGGGCAGCGCCGCTATCACAGCGCTATAGACATTGCGGCGAATACCGGAACTCCGGTAAAAGCGGCGGCGGACGGCAGAGTTACAAGCGTCGCTTTTAGTTCGATGTTTGGAAACTATCTTATCATCACGCACAGCGGCGGTTTTCAAAGTATGTACGCTCATCTTAACTCGACAAGCGTAAAAGAAGGCGACAGGGTTGATCAAAACTCAAAAATTGGAGAAGTCGGAAATACTGGACGCAGCACCGGGTCTCATTTGCATTTTGCGATTTATAAAAATGGAAGGGCTGTTAATCCTCTTGAATATATTAAGTATTAGCAGTATATTTACACTGAAGATTTGAATTCCATTGCATAGGTTTGTCATCACAATGTTAGACTAGCTATGCGGATAATCGTTTTTGGAGAAAATAATGCGTAAATTAATGCTGGTACTCATCGCTCTCATAGCGGCTGTAACTTTTATTCGTTCATTGGACGGATCTTTAATTGCGGAAGAAAATCCCGCCGATCTTAAAGCCGCCGCATTAGCGCCGGATTTGCAATCCCAATGAAGTACGCTCCGCCTAAGCCGTCAAGCGGCGGTACGCCGTTAAACGGCTTATCTACATTTCAGATGCTTTTGGAAAAGACTTGCGGCAAACTCGAACAAAAAAATGCTGATTTGAATTTGAGCCGTCTTGCGAGGCTCGATTCGATTCTTGGCGGTATTGAACACGCTCTCTCTCAAACTCCGGACAGTATAGACAAACCGTTGAGAGACGGCGGCGGCTGTTTTGAAGCGAGCGTTGCGGCGCGGTAAACACCAAAAGCCTGTTCCATGCCCGCAGGCCCCCCCCCCCCCCTATATGCCCAGCAATTCCGGCTTGGAAATGTAAATCTTTATATAATAACGACTTACAAGACAAGCATTTTTCCGTGTTTTTCGATAAATCCTTATATTGCTGTATGTGGTTTAATACAGACACGTCTTCAAACTCCATAAAAATAGAAAGCTCAACGCGCAAAGCGCGTTGAGCCACGCAAGGGATAGAAGCGGAATTAAACAGGACGGCGCGCCGTCCTGTTTAATTGGAGCGGATAGCCCGGTTTTTGCCCGCCGCAGGCGGGCAAAAATGCGCCCAAATTCCGATTACCGGACTTAATAATACGCCCCGTAAGTTAATGCACACTTTCTAGTAAATGACATGAGGAGGAAACCCGCTGGTGACGGCGGGGAAATGTCTAAATACGGCGGCTTAAAACACCGAAATTTGATTAAGACATTATAAAGAAACTGAAGGAACAGTTTCGTAACTTAAAAAGAAACACGGATTGTTATTTTGAGGAGGCAGGGCAGTGTTGAATCCAGCCCTATTTAATACGTCCGGTTTTTTGACCGCGGAGGCATCGTATACGGCTATGCCATTTATGGCGGCGCAAAATACCTCCATGTCATATTTGACCGCTCCAAGTACGCCGGCTTCATACTCGGCGGCGGAAAACTCATCTTCACCTAAATTTTCAGATTATTTAGCGGCGGCAGGTGAAAATGTTAATGAGCCGGACGAGGCGCCCGCTCCCGTTGAAAGCGCCGGGGCAAAGGACGAAAACAAAGAAGAAGCGCCCGCCGGTACTGTGGAAAATAACGGCGGCTATCTTGCTATGCCGCAAATGGAGCTTAAAACTACAGTTGCCGGTGAAAACACGGAGTTGGACGGCGAAGTTTCCGCCGAATTGACAGAAGTTGAGGTTTCCGAAGGCATTGACGTGCGGACGGAAGTTCAGGCTGAGTTGGGGTCGCCGGGAAACCCGCCGCCCGAGCCGGCGTTTCCTGTGGAAGCGGAAGTTGATGATAAAAACATAAGGCAAGATTTGAATGTTGAAAGAAATATAAAGACGGGAAATGCGGATACCGGTGATAAAACCGGAAAAACAAATATGAAAGGTAATGAGAACAATGCCGCCGACAGCGGCAGAATATTTAATGCAAGCGAGGGTATATATTTTGATGAAAAAACTACGGATAAAACAGAACAACTTGCGGAAGAAAAAAATGCCGACGGCGCAGATAAAAAAGATTCGTCTGTTAAAACAAACGCCGGCGCGGCTGAGGCAATTTTTGATAATGTTGACAGAAGAATTGCCGCAGTTTCCACCGATGCGACGGCTTTCGGTAAAAAACAAGACGGGGGCGAAAAAAAATCCGCCCCTGAACGTGGCAAACGCCGTACCGAATATGTCGAAATTAACGCCGCCCCGTCATCCGCGGGGGGATCACCGCAGAGCGCAGAAACGGCGGAGACGCGGCGCGTAAGCGCAAGCGGGGCGGTAGAAACGGAAATTACAGTAACGCTCCGCGGCGAACCGCAAAACGCCGGCGAACAGACTTTCAACAACGGAGGCGCTAAGCAGGCGGCATCGTTTGAAAACTTTCTTGCCCGCGAACTTCAGCAAAACTTAAACGGCGACATTGTGCGGCAGGCTCAAGTTATGCTGCGCGAAAACGGCGAAGGTACGATTCGTCTTTCTCTTAAACCGGAATCTTTGGGCAAGGTCAAGATACATCTTGAAATGACCGAAAACAAGATTACGGGAAAAATTGTTGTAGAAAGCGGCGAGGCGCTGCGGGCTTTTGAACGTGAAATGCGGTCTTTAGAGCAGAGTTTTCGCAATGAAGGTTTTGGCGGCGCAAATCTTAGCCTTGAACTTGCGGAACATGAACAGCAGCAGGGTTGGGAATGGCAGGCCGGTGATGAGAAGTTTTCGGCTAAAACAGCGTCGTCCAGATACGACGAGGCTGTGGATAAGGTTATAAACTTTGACGCGGCGGCATATTCCTCAAAACAAGTGAATGTTTTGATTTAGCATAAAAGGTATTAATGAGGAGTTATTGTGGATATAAACACTAATTTAAGCGCGCAAGAAAAGGCGGAAACGAATCGTCTTGTTAATGAATTCAATGCTCAGCTTAACAACGGCAAGGCGAAAAGTCAAAGTTTAGACAGGGACGATTTCCTTAAATTGCTGGTTACACAGCTTTCGTATCAGGATCCAACCGCGCCTATGGAGGACAAAGAATTCATAGCGCAGATGGCTCAATTTTCATCGCTGGAACAGATGACTAATATGGCAAAAGATTTCTCAAAATTGGCGGAAATCATCACGGGAAGTGAGGCTAATTCGGCTATAGGAAAATCTGTGGAGATTTTGGAAGGCGAAAACACTGTTCAGGGGACCGTAAAAGCGGTAACACGCGGCGGCGCTCCGCAGGTTTTGGTAAATGGAAACTATTACCAGTGGAGTCAGGTAACAAAAGTTTTTGAAGAATAGAGTTGCGCCAACGATTTTTGGCCGGCTTCCGCTTAAAACGACTTGCAAGCTTTCACGCAGCTTAGACGGCAACAAACCGGGTTGGCGAACAAGTCCAATAGGTTTTTCATTTTTTAAGAGAGGTAATCAGTTATGATGCGATCATTGTTTTCCGGAGTTTCCGGTTTACAGAATCATCAAACCAGAATGGACGTTGTGGGCAATAACATAGCCAACATCAATACAACCGGCTTTAAGAAGGGACGGGTAAATTTTCAAGATATGTTGTACCAGCAGCTTCAGGGCGCGGCGCGGCCAACGGAAGAGATTGGTGGTATAAACCCAAAAGAAGTCGGTCTTGGAATGTCCATAGCTTCGATAGATACGATACATACGCAGGGTTCATTGCAGTCAACGGGCAACATTACAGACTTGGCTATTTCGGGACAAGGCTTTTTTGTGCTTGCGGAGGGGAGTAACCAGCTTTATACAAGGGCTGGCGCTTTTGGTCTTGATAACGAGGGGACGCTTGTGAATCCTTCAAACGGCATGAAGGTGCAGGGCTGGATGGCCGAGACGGTGAACGGGGTTACCTTGCTTGAAGTCTCCCGCGATGTGGGCGATCTTACCATTCCGGTAGGCGGTAAAGACCCTGCCCGCGCTACAACTCTTGTTGAATTTGCCTGTAACTTGGACAAACGCACCCCTTTCATACCGGCAGGAGCGGACGAGGCCGCGATAAGACAGGGGACTTGGAACACTCAGATAGAGATTTTCGATACGTTTGGCCAGACGCATATACTACAAGCCACGTTTACCCATGTGCCGGACACCGCGAATAGTTGGACGGTTGCCGTAACGGTTGACCCGCAGGCGGAAGCGCCGACAAATACGACTGTAGGGCTTGGCGAGGCTGCGCCCGCGGCTGGAGGGGCTGCTGTTTACACGGTAAACTTTGATAATAACGGGACTATCGTAAGCGCCGTTGATGATGCGGGGAACGTTTCCGGCGGAGACGCGGGCGGGCAGGTTATAATGAACGTTGCCTACGATGTGCCGGACACGGATCCGGGCGCGGACGGAGCGCCGGTACGACAGGCTTTTACGCTGGATATGGGAAATGTCGGCGGTTTTACACGCGCTCTTACCCAGTTTGCCGAATCCAGTACGTCTAAGGCTGTAACACAGGACGGTTACACCATGGGATATCTGGAAAGTTTTAAGATTGACCAGAGCGGTGTTATAACCGGTGTCTACACTAATGGAACGAACCGCACCCTCGCCCAGATAGCGCTTGCGACCTTTTCGAATCAGGGCGGCCTTGAAAAGAACGGCGACACGGCCTTTGTTGTGTCTAACAACTCCGGCAACGCGAACATAGGGCCGTCCGGTACAGCCGGAAAAGGAAAAATCATTTCTGGTACGCTTGAGATGTCCAACGTCGATATGGCCGCCGAATTTACGGACATGATAGTTACACAGCGCGGTTTTCAGGCCAACAGCCGTACAATACAAACCGCCGACCAGTTGTTGCAGGAAGTGTTGACGTTAAAACGCTAAATGAACCGCCTAGCGGCATAATGGGCGCTTTGCGTGCCTAATGGCGCAGGCCGCCGCTTGCGGTGTAATTGACAGTCAAATTAAGGGCGTATTACAATTTGTAATGCCGCTTTAGGGTGCAAACTTGTTTTTGCGCCCTAAAGTGGCGGGGTATTAAAAACCCTGTTTGCAAATCAAACGAGGAACAGATGTGACTAGTTTAAGGCTGCCTATAGAATTGGAGCAAAAAATATTCTCTTTTGCCAAAACAAGAAATCAGTCTAAATCCGCCGTTATTCTTACGGCGCTGGAACAGTTTTTTGAACAAGAAAAAGAAATAGATTCTTTTGAGCTTGGCAAAAACTATTTTGGACGTTTTGGCAGCGGAGGCGGCGAAAAATTTAACGTGGCGGACCAAGCGGCGGACGGCAAAACCGTTCCGGCAGTTCCCGCCGCGGGCAGCTTATCTACCGGTTATAAAAAACTGCTAAAGGAAAAAATACTTGCTAAACACAGTTCTGGTTGATGCCGGACCTCTTATAGCTTTGTTTGATAGAGACGATAACTATCATAAGGCGGTAAAAGAATTTTTATCTAAAGGCCGCTACAAATTTGTAAGCACCGCGGCGGTGCTTACCGAAGTTTCATATATGCTGAATTTTAGCATGGAAGCGCAGATAGACTTTTTTGACTGGGTATTAAAAAAAGGCGTAATACTCTGCGATGTGGAATACGGCGGTATTCCCCGCGTGATTCAACTTATACGAAAACATTCAGATACGCCGATAGATTTCGCGGACGCTACGTTGCTGCTGGCGGCTGAGAAAACGGGCATACGCAGTATTATCAGTCTGGATTCGGATTTTGATATATACCGGCTGCCGGGCAAAGAAAAGGTATGCAATATTTTTTGCTGCGAGGACTATGTATGATAAAAGTAACTCGTTTAGACGGTGTGGAATACTATATAAATCCTCATCAAATAGAAGCCATAGAAAAAAAACCAGATACAACATTGTCAATGTTATCCGGTAAAATCATTGTCGTACGCGAAAAACCGGATGATATTATGAAAAGGATCATTTATTACCGCAGGCTTATAGGCGGTTTCAAAAATGAAGAGTAAGGGGCGGTAGGATATGGATTTAGGTACCCTTGTTGGTGTTGTCGGCGCCTTAGCCATGATGATATTCGGTGTTCTCAGCGGTGGCTCAGGATTGGCCACTTACGCCGACTTACCGTCTTTGCTAATCGTTGTTTTAGGTTCTTGGTTCTGTCTTATGGCTTCTTGTTCGATTGGAGACGCCGTAGGTATATTTAAGATTCTGGGACTTACTTTTACCGTGCCGAATTATGGCGAAAAAGGGATTGTTACCAAATTGATGGCTTTTTCGGACAAGGCGCGGCGCGAGGGTCTTTTGGCGCTTGAAGAAGAGTTGGAAGACCTTGACGATGAATTTATGAAAAAAGGACTGCGGCTTGTGGTAGACGGCACGGACGCGGCGATTGTACGCGATCTTTTGGAAGTTGAAGTAAGTCAAATGCAGGACAGACACGCCGAAAAAGTTACCGGTTTAAGTATGTGGGCCGCTCTTGCTCCCGGTTTTGGTATGTTAGGCACGGTTATAGGACTCATAGCCATGATGAAAAACCTTGAAGATAAAGCGTCCGTAGGCCCTAACATGGCTGTCGCCCTTATTACAACTCTGTACGGTTCTATGATAGCAAACTGGATGTTGATGCCGATGATATCAAAACTCAAATCAAATGACGCGAAAGAAGCCATGGTGCGGGAAATGGTTATCGAAGGAATACTTTCCATACAGGCGGGAGATAACCCGCGTATTCTAGGCATGAAACTGGTATCGTATTTATCTCCGGCGGACAAAAAAGAAGTTGAACAGGAATTAAACGATAAGTAAATCCGCTTTGTAGTGTAAGAAAATTGTTAAGAAAATCGTAAGGAACGGAAATTGGCTAAAAAGAAAAAAAAGAAATCCGAAGGACCCAGCGGAAACGAGTGGCTCACTACATACTCGGACATGGTTACACTCGTACTTTGCTTCTTTGCCATCATGTTCAATCCTGACGAAGTTACACCGTCCACTATGTCTCAGTTAAGCGTGTCTTTCATGACGCAAGGCATGGGTAGTAGCGCGGGCGGCAACACGCTTTCTGTCGGCCGCTTCGCCGAATTGGGGAACAATATAAATTCGCTTCCGGCTAACGACAGAGGCAAGTCTCTGGGAACCGCGCTGCGCAAAGCAACCAGTATATTTACACCGGAAATAAAATCAAAAAAAGTGAGTGTTAGCTCCGATGAACGCGGCATAATTATAAGCCTTGCGGCCGATGCTTTTTTTGCCCCGGCCAGCGCCGTAATAAATATTGAATCCACCCGCGATACACTGCTTAGACTGGGGCAGCTTCTCGCGTCAAGCGATCTTGCAGGTAGAAAATTCCGTATTGAGGGACATACCGATTCAACACCGATAGATCCGGCGGGGCCATGGGAATCAAACTGGCAACTTTCGGCTATGCGGGCTATCAATGTACTGCATTATTTAACGGATCTTGGAATTTCTGAAAACCGCTTCCAAGTAGCGGGGTTTGCCGATACCGTACCGGTAAGCAGAGACGATACGCCGGAAGGCAGGGCTTACAACCGCAGGGTTGATATTGTCATACTTGATGAAGCGCACTTATAGGAGGATGAAATATGTCTGATGAACCTGATATTGAACTTGAAGAAGAAGCAGGCGCAGACGGCGGCGGCGCAAAAAAACCCGGTGTCGGATTGCTGCCTAAACTTTTAAAATTTATAGCTATAGGTCTTGGCGCTCTTGTTTTTATTGTTACAGTCGCGGTAATTACATTTAATATCATGACCAAGGGTGGAAAAAGCCAAACCGTTGTTCCCCAAACAGATGCCTACATCGCCGTTAAAAAGCAGTACTCAATGTTTACATTGATTGGCACTGTCAACACACGGACGAAAGATCCTACGCCTTGGATGGTCTCGGTAGATATGATAATTGGCTATGACCTTAACGATAACGCGGCGGCGACAGAATTGACATCGCGTTTATATGAATTGCGCGACTTTGTAAGGCGTTATTTCAGCGGCAAAACCTCTTCTGAATTGCAGCCTGAAAATGAAGGTCGCATAAAAATTGAAATTCGGGAATTACTCAATACAACTATTCTTGACAGGGCTCGCGCCCGTACAATATTGTTCAACAGACTCGATTTATATGAAATGGAATAAGGAGTAACAATTAAATATGTATCAGGTTGCCTACAACACGAGAGGGCCGGAAAAAGACAGAAATGGCGAGTTTTGCATTGCCGGCATGAGTTGTAAAAAATGTCATTGGTTCGTAAAAAAAAGCATGGGGTCATTCGAGGTTTTTGGAGAAAGAAAAACACTTAGATCATCTATTTGTAATTTTAACAAAAAACCTTACCCCGATATGAAGCATAAACTGGTTTTATATAAAGAAATGTAAAACGTACGGGATTTATGCGGTATTCTTGTTTACACACACACACATATTTTTGCGACGGACACGGCGGCATAGAAGAATTTTGCGAAACCGCGTATAAAAAGAATTTTGTTTCATTAGGCTTCAGCGCTCATGCTCCGGTAAGCAAAAAAACCGGACTCAGTACAAATTGGCATTTAAAAGATGAACGCCTAGACGAGTACTGCCGTGAAGTACGCGCCGCACGTGAGCGCTGGCACGGCAAACTTGACGTTTACCTTGGCCTCGAAGTTGACTACATCGAAGACGGCGGGACTTGTATTTTATCGGCGGATGATTTTAGAAATAGCGGGCAGGGCCTCAATTATTTCGATTATCTTATAGGTTCCGTCCATTACGTTACGCCGCGCCGCTGTGTTGACTGTCCGCCGGATGAATTTGAAAACCTTATCCGCGAAGATTTTGGCGGAGACGCTATGGCGCTTGCGGACGCTTACTGGGACCGCATGGAACGCATGATCGCAAAAGGCGGCTTCGATATAATAGCTCACGCGGATATCATTAAAAAAAACAACAAAAATGATAAATGGTTTTCAACGAAGGATGAACATTACTTAAAACGCATAGACCGTATAGCTTCTATAATTGCCGAAAGCGGTCTTGTTACAGAAGTAAATACCGGCGGTCTTAACCGCGGAGTGACTACAGAGCCGTACCCGTCGCAGCGCCTTTTGCGGGCGCTTCAGAAAAAAAACGCGCCCGTGATGATTAACGCGGACGCGCACAAGCCGGAACATCTCGGCGGTTTTTATAATGAAGCCCGCGCTTTTCTTTTAGAGGCCGGCTTCAAACACATCAGCCTTTTTGAAGGCCGTGTAAATGGCAAAGCTCTCTGGAAAACAGACCCTCTATAGTAAGATTAAGAGCGGCCCGCCGGCGGGTTTCGTCCTTTACCCTTTACAACAAAAGGGGCATTGATTTACATGGAATATGCTTAGTTTTGATAAGTCAGAATTCGGGCGCATTTTCACCTGCCATAGGCAGGCGAAAACCGCGCTTTTCGGGGCTACGCGCTTTCGCGCTTCGGCCACGCCGCCCCCGCAGGGGGCGGCGTGTCTTGCTTCGCAACCCCTACAATCGCTTGCGCGGCAAAACAGTTCCGGGAACTGTTTTGTGATTCAATCGCTTGCGTCTATGATAAAAGTCACGCAGTTTTTTCAACATTTCATGACTTTTTGTTTTTCTAAAAACGCCGGTATTTAGCCGTCTTCATCTCATGTTTTTTCGCTTCCGGCCCATAATGGTATTCCTGTTTCTTTAGCATTTGAAAAATTTCCGCAAACACACGCCGTCTTAACCCGGTTCGTACAAGCCCGGCCCTCTTATACCTCGTCAGCCGCTGATACCACCTGCGCAGTTTGAGACTACAGTCAAGAATATGATTGAGCGATTGTGTCAACAAGGTTGCCGAGAGCTTCCTCCCTTTTTTATTCGCAGTGGGGTCTAATACCCCCGCCGCTTGCGGCGGTTCGAGTCAGGTTTGGCAAACAAAAAAATGGTAGTAAACCCCACAATTGATAAATTTCCTTACCCGATCGAACCTCGTAGAGTCCGCAACGCAAA
>JAITDS010000111.1 GCA_031282435.1 Spirochaetaceae bacterium | reverse complement strand
ACCGGTTGTTTTTAGTCCATTTAATCATATCAGTCCCACCGTATGGCTAAAATTATATGATTTTTTGGCAATGTATCCCACTAAAAGGCTCAAAAAAGAGTAAATGCAGAAGCCCTGGTATTAAACCCCACTGCAAATAAAGGGGGGCGCTATTTCCGGCATAGCGGCGCAAACCGTCCCTGCCGTTACGCGCCCCCCTCGCTGCACCCCCGCCGGTAAGCGGCGGGGCTTCCGCTACCCCCCAAAACATAATGGGAGACCGGAAATTTAAAGGCGTTAACTGCCCGTTGATGATTGTGTTTCAGACCATTTAATCTCAACCCTTCCGTTGCCATAACCATCCGCGGTCTTGTTTTCAATAACGGTAAAATTTTCACCGTTATTTATATAGTTGGAGCCGCCGCCGCCCGGACCAGTTTGGGAGACACTATCTCTAACAGTTACGGCATTGCCGCCATAGTAACCGCCACCGCCGCCGCCGTTACCTTCAAAACCTATACCGCTATCTCCAGTCCCGCCCGCTCCGTTCACTCCTTTTCCTGTTATACCGGTGTCAAACGAAACTTTATTTTTTGGCGCGTATTGGATTAACCATGCCGATGGCTTACCTTTTGTATCTCTGGGTAAATAAATCCTCATAAGAGGATATTCGTCGACTGTAATATCCTCATAAGGCGCTAAAAGAGCGTCGGAAAGCGTGTATGTAGGAGCTACGGCCTGGGTTACAGTGGTATTGTTAATCGCAATCGCAGATCCCAAACGAACTGCGGGAAAAGGATTCGGCCCCGCCTCCCCGCCCGGAACGGTAAAACGATCGTACGCAACAGCGGCGGCCCCGCCGCCCCCTCCCGCAACCAGCAATAGTCTGGTGTTATCGCGGGGGCTTGGATTAGGATCGCTAAAGTAACTTTCATTATAATCATCGTTGTCTCTGTTGCCGGCGTAATAGATTTCGCTTGCGCCCCCGCCGCCTGAACCTGACGTGCTATCCCCATTGCCGATGCCGCCCGAACCTCCGTTAGGCCATCCGCCTTTTTTTAAAGTTTTTATACCTTTTGAGGTATCCTCTTTCAGTTCGTTTTTTTCATCCAATTTCGCAAGACCTTCGCCTTCCGTTCCCAAGCGGATTTTAATCACATCCCCTTCTTGAAAATATTTTTTTACGTGAACAAACCCGCCCTTGCCGCCAACGGCCAAAAAGGTTCTTGTTGACCATGTATGCCCGCCGTTAGCTCCGGTAAGTTTTATATCGTACCAGCCTGTAGCGGTTATTGTTACCGATTTATACTCTTGGTCCTCCGTTTTTCCCGATGAAGATATAGGGAGGTATGTAACATACCATTCCTTTACTCCGGCCTTTTTAGCCGCCTCGATAGCCGTAACAAGCTCTGCTTTAGCTTGCGCTATTTCATCGGGATCGTATACGTGGTATGATATCGTTTCTTTAAGCGGTATAAGATCTCCGTTATTGTCAATTATATACGCTCCCTCGTCATCCCGTTCATAGTCGTCCAACTCAATATCCATTTCAATGTCTTTGCCGGCTATGGCTTGGTTAGCCTTTTTTACAGCTTCATCCAACGCTTTTATAGCGTTATCGGTAGCCGTACCGCCTATTAAAAACTGGTCCGTATACTTAGGCGTAAAACTATCGTCATCCTTTCCCAGATTTAACGCTTCCTCAATAGCTGTCCGTGTTTCGTCTATGTATGTAATTGTTTTCTGGTCGGGTTCAAATTCCGCCGCAATAGTTACATAGGCGGTTTGGATTTTCGTTAAATATTCGCTTTGGGGAAAAGTAAAGTCGTTATCCGTAACTTGATGTACGAGTGTGTAGGCAAGGTCTCCAAGCTCCACTGACGCTATCTGCTCACCTACAGCGGGACCGTGTCCTACGAGTTTTGGGTTTAGAGCGTGTATTTTCCAACTTTTGAATACCCCCGTTTCCGGTTCTTTGATACTCGCGATTTTGGACGGATCTAATATGTATCTTATTGAAACGCCTGTAATTGTATATTCAGGCTCTTTACCGGAGAGTTCTTCTAAAGGTTCTGTTGGCGGGTCAGAGGTATTATCGCCGGTAGAATCACCCCCCCCCCCCCCTCGTTATTTTTTTGTGAATGTGCGCCGAATCCGCCCTCATCCGAGATAAAATCATACGTCTCTTTTTGATGGCTTGCCAACCACTCGTCCTCTGTTATTCCGTCCTTAAACTCTATCACAGGCGATACCGTCGGCGGATAAATGACTAGATTGATAGTCTGCCCTTTTGACGTCCCGTTGCTGAACGTCGCAAATACTCCCTCTGTCGTAACAGGGGTTTTGCTGTCCAATATTTGTTCTATTCCGCCGGCATCTTGTCCGCAAGACGCGGACAATCCTAGCAGGGCCATAACTGTTACAGCGCCTAAAAACCGTTTAATCATGCTGAGCCTCCTCATGCTTTGTTTTATCTACCGCGTAACACCCGGTAGTCCGCCGCCACACCGCATATAGCGTGGAGTGTACCCTAAATATATAAATAAAGTTATTAATAGTCAAGCCGGCGCATTGCGCCAAATGAACCGCCTTGCGGCAAGCGCGCCTAAGGTCGAAGACCTGCGTTTGCGGCAGGGTATTAGAGCTATATGCGAATGAACCACCTCGCGGCAAGCCGCGAGGTATCTTGTAGACGTTGAAATTATTTACGTGGTTCGTTCTGTAAGGAAATTATTTAACTGCGGAGGTTTGCGGCGCAAACCCGTCTAATACCATTTTTTATTTGGCGTTGCCAGCTCGAACCGCCCTAAAGGGCGGGATATTAGACCCCGCTGCGAATAAAAAAGGGAGTAAGCTCTCGGCAACCTTATTGACACAATCGCTCAAT
The DNA here is from genome assembly GCA_031282435.1 of Spirochaetaceae bacterium. Taxonomy (GTDB): domain Bacteria; phylum Spirochaetota; class Spirochaetia; order Treponematales; family Breznakiellaceae; genus JAIRMY01. The sequence continues at coordinate 9,426 of JAITDS010000111.1, read as the reverse complement.
CATATTCTTGACTGTAGTCTCAAGCTGCGCGGGTGGTATCAGCGGCTGACGAGGTATAAAAGGGCCGGGCTTGTGCGAACACAGGTTTAAGGCGGCGTGTGTTTGCGGAAATTTTTCAAATGCTAAAGAAACAGGAATATCATTCGGGCGGGAGGCGGGAAAACATGAGATGAAGATGAGTCGGTACCGGTGTTTTTTAGAAAAACAAAAGAGGCATGAAATGTTGAAAATAACTGCTTGACTTTTATCATAGACGCAAGCGATTGAAGCACAAAACGGTTCGTTGAACTGTTTTGCCGTCCGGCGCTGAAATCGCCGGACGGATGATCCCGCAGAAAGCCACTTGCGCCGTCCTTTTTAATTATAGCGGAAAGTGCGGTTTTTGCCTGCCGTAGGCAGGTGAAAATGCGCCCAAAATGATAAAAATATTGCTAATACGCCGTTGAAACCATGTAAAACTTTGAAATTTCCCTAAACCGGAGTTGCCGGAATTCATGGAAACTCTATTGCTTTTTTCTTTATATTGCGTCAAGATTATATAATTGATATTTATGTGAGGAGCTTTTTATGAAAAAAATCTCAGTTTTTTCTATTGTGGCTGTAATGCTCTGTGCCATATATGCTAACGCTCAAGAATTAAACTACACGGCTGAAGAAGCGGTTCAGTTACTGGAAAGCGATTTTTCAAAATATGCCTGGGTACATCTTTACTATAACAGAAAGATTCATGATAACAGCAGTCCCTCCACAAAAGTTGCGCGGCAGGTTTATGAAGATGGCGAGATTGTTACTATGCAGATAATTTATGGCGGCTGGCGCTACGAGATAAAACTTAATTTTATACATGAAAAGCAAATTTTTGCAAAACGCTCTTACGACGTAAGAAAAGCGGTTTATCATTCTATAGACGATATGTTGTCGCAATTAAAGAAATAACGAAAAAATAGCGTTCTTTTTGGGTAAAGATGGAAAAATTTATACGAACTAGCACTTGTGGGGAATTACGCGCGTCAGACGCCGGGACGGCGCAGACCTTGAACGGCTGGGTGCATAGAAAACGTGATCATGGGGGAATATTTTTTATAAACCTGCGTGACCGTTATGGTCTTACACAGGTTGTTGTTGATGAAAGCGCGGACGCTGAATTGGCAACTGCGGCTTTAGAATTGCGAAACGAATACTGTATTGCGGTAAGCGGCGTTGTCCGGCTTAGACCCGACTCTATGAAAAACCCGGAAATGGAAACCGGTGATGTGGAATTACTGGCGGATAAGATAGTTATACTGAACAAATGCGCGCCGTTGCCCTTTCAGATTGAAGATGACCCGTCCGCCAAGGATGAGCTTCGCCTAAAATACCGTTATTTGGACCTGCGGGGAAACTCAATGCAAAAGCGTATGAGGTTGCGTAGCGAGGTAAGTTTTGCGGTAAGAGAGTGGATGCGCGCCCATGGGTTTTATGAAATAGAAACGCCGACGCTTGTACGTTCCACGCCGGAAGGAGCGCGGGATTACCTTGTACCGTCACGGCTATACGCGGGGCAGTTTTACGCGTTGCCGCAGTCACCCCAGCTTTACAAACAGCTTTTAATGACGGCCGGATTCGATAAGTATTTTCAGATTGCCCGTTGTTACCGGGATGAGGATTCGCGGGGCGACCGTCAGCCTGAATTCACTCAGATTGATATTGAAATGTCGTTTGTCTCGCGGGACGATGTGCTGAAAATGACGGAAGGGCTTTTTTCGCATATATTTAAGCAATGTTTGGGGGTAGATATCCCTAAAGAATTTCCACGTCTAAGTTATAACGAAGCTATGGAAAACTACGGGACGGACAAGCCTGACCTTCGTTATGATATGAGGTTGCGGGATTTTAGCGTTTTTGCGGCGCAAAGCGGGTTCGAGGCGTTTAAGGCGGCGCTTGCGGCGGGCGGCGTGGTTAAAGCCATTGTCGTGCCGGGGGGGGCATCGTACTCCCGCAAGCAAATTGAGGAACTGGAGGCCCACGCTAAAATTTACAAGGCAAAGGGTCTGGCTTGGATGAAGGCCGCCGAAGGGACAGGTTTCGAGGGGGGCGCCGCCAAATTTTTCGCGTCAAAGGCCGGCGAGATTATGCCGGCTATCGGCGCAAAGGCCGGAGATCTTGTCCTAATGGTGGCGGATGCGAATCGCCGTACCGCAAACGTCAGTCTTGGCGCGGTGCGTACAAAGTTGGGAAACGATTTAGGCCTCTGTGACAGTTCCAAATTCTGTTTTACGTGGGTCATCGACTTCCCGCTGTTTGAGTTTAACGAGGAAGAAGGACGCTGGGAGGCGGCGCACCATTTGTTTTCTTACCCGCAGGAACAGTATCACGCGAGCATGGAGGCTGATCCGGGCGCGGTAAAAGGGGACCTGTACGATTTGGTGTTGAACGGTTATGAGCTTGCCTCCGGTTCCATTCGTATTCACGACCCGGAACTGCAAAAAAAAGTCTTCAAAATTGCCGGTTTAAGCGAGGCGGAAGCGGCTCAAAAATTCGGTTTTTTAACGGACGCTTTTAGCTACGGAGCGCCTCCGCACGGCGGTATAGCGCCCGGTCTTGACCGTCTTGTTATGCTTATGTCAGGCGATTCCTCAATAAAAGAAGTAATAGCTTTCCCAAAAAATTCTTTCGCGCAAAGTCCTATGGACGGCAGTCCGGGAGACGTTGACGACAAACAGCTTTCGGAACTTCATCTTAAAATCGTAAAACCCAATCCGTCATAATAGCCCCCCCCCCCCCTCCCCCCACAGCGGTGTTTCAAGCCGGAATAATGTAGTATTCTGCCGTTGTATTTTTTTTATGGTATGGGGGGGGGGGGGGTCAGCGCTTGCTTAAAAACAGCGCCATCTCAACCTCGTTAATTGTAATATGCAGACGCTTCGCTATTTCATAAGGCGGTGTTCCGGCGGCGGACATTTCCGCGACTTGGCTTATACGCTCGCGTTCCCCCGCGTCCGCCGTTTCATTTATAGTTGAAGTTTTTTGGGAAACCGCAAACTTTTTTTTACCAAGTTCCCTGTACGCTTCCACTACAGCTTCTTTTTTTTCATCGTTTAATTTTTTTTGCGTTTCTTCGGCGGCTTTATAATTGTTCAATAGGGTTTCGCGCGCGGCTATGCGTCGGTCAATATCTTCCAGCAATAATTTTAATTTGTTTACACGGTCTTCAATCAAGGTGGAATCACGGTCCGTAATTCTATCAATTTCATTGATAATCTGCGCTACTTCCCGCCGTGTTTCCGGCGCGATTCTATCAACGGCAGTACGTCTTTTTACATAAAAAAATAATAAAAAAAATGACGCGACACTGATTATCAGCGCCGCCGATGAAAAAATATACGCCATCTTTAGAACCGGTTTATCCCGTTAAATCTATATAATTGCCCAGTGAAGGATCACGTATAACCGGTTTTTCTTCTTTTTTATCTTCGCGGTATTTACGCGGGTTCTTATCATTTTTTCTTTTGGACGAACCTTGATACCTTTCTGAACTAAGCGCTTCCAATTCTTCACTGCCGTCATGCAACTCATTTACACTGTGCGATTTTTCCTCAGTTTTTTTCTCCTGCGAGGCGGCGTTTATTGCTCCGCGCAATGTAAGCCCCTCTTTCTGCGCGGCGGCTTCCTTTGCGACCAAATCCAACTGTGAAAAAAGAATTTGTAAATCAACCGGCTGCATTGCCATTACTTAACCCTTTTGCTGTAAAGCAGTATCAGTTTCTATATATTTTACGGCGCGTATTATCCCGTTTTCTAAAATAAAAGTTGACGCCTTAAATTCCCCTCTTACAGTATGCTTTATATCACGGATTTTAATTATAACGCCGGGATAAATTTGCGCCGATGCGGAAACACGTCCAACCAGCGGCAAATTCTGTAAAAACAGATTTATATCGTTTATTTCGTTGTTAATATTTGATATTTCTTCGCTTATTTTTTCATGCGTTTCCGTTAATTTCTGAAAATACTCTTCTTTATCATCCGGCAAAAAACCCCGTTGCTGCCTTATTCCGTCTAAGGTTTTAAGATTTATAGAAATACTGTCAAAATCAGCCGTTAAGCCGTCCCTTTTTTCTAGTAACTCTTCTAACTGCGCTTTTTTCTTTGGCGCAATGCCAACCTCGCAGATGGTTTCAGTATTCCCGGACGGACTGCCCAGCGATTTGGCGTTTATTTCTTCGCAGGCGCACTGGCGTCCGCCTATAATTGCCGCGCGCTTACCCCGGCAGATAATACGTTTTTCAGCGTCAATTGTTGAATTAAGGATGCCGTCGGATACAATAACCATAGAACCGGATTTTACATCCGAGTTTTCTATAAATTTCGCCCAAACCGAACGTCCGGCGCTTACAATTTCGCCTTTTTTGCCGGCTATTCCCTGCCTCACGATTATATCACCTTCCGCAATCAAAGAGGCTTTATCAACCAAACCGCAGACTTCAATATTACCGGATGCTTTAACCGAAAATCCCTCTTCAACATTTCCGTTTACAATAACATTTCCAAGGAAAAGAATGTTGCCTGTTTTTAGGCTGACCGACCCGTCAACAGTATAAACCGATTCAACATTTATTTTTCCGTTTACCATGACAACCTGACCGTTAATGTCGGCAATAATTGTACGCTTGTCTTCTGAAAAATGCACGTTTTTACCAAGCGGCACATTCAAATCCTGACCATCCTGAGCCGGTAATGGGTTTCCGGTTACGGTAAAACCTGTCTCGCCCTTTTCAGCGGGATGTATTTTTGCGAGTACCTCATCCTTCAGTACGTTTTGAATAATATTTAATTCCTTGAAATTAATTTTACCGTCCGCGTTTGTTGAAAGTTTTACATGGCCGGGTTCGGTTTCAAAAAAGTATTCAACGTATGAATTGTGACCGTCAACAGGGATTTTAGCTGATGCCACACAAATTTTTTCTCTGTATACCGGCTTGTCCGCAAATTTTTTTAAAAATTCCTCGTTAATACCGTAGACAATCCCGTTGGAATGTAATATTTTGCAGTATTCTTCATACGTAAAATCACGCCCGCCGGATTTTGGCGCGATTACAAAAATAAACGCCTTAAGTTCCTGATCAGAAATTTCAACATTAACTGATGTGTCATTAAACGCGAAATTTTTGAAATCCGTGAGGCGTACATACTCGTCAGTAGGATGCTTTAATATTTCGTTTAATATGCTGTTATTGGGGGGGATATCGATACCGCGTTTATTAAAGATATGCAAAGCCACAGCCCTGCTTACAGGCTTGCCGTTGCCCACAGGATTTGTAACCTTTACGTACACTCCATCCTGCCTGCATTGTAAGAAAATATCTCCGTCTATATCCTCGGGAGAATATTTTTGATAATCTTCGCCGTCATTTATTTCCGTGTCTTCAAGTTTGTCTTCGATAATGACATGACTGCGTTTATAGGCGCGAATTTTGCAAATATTTTTACCAATGCCAAAAATTGATGATTGCTTTTCAAGAATTTCGTATTCAATATATCTGAGCGGAACGCCCAGCAATGTTGCCGCCTCCGAGATGGCGGCTTCCAGATTTTCACATTCAACTTCAATGCTCTGAAGCGCGGCGTCAATTTCCAGACGCTCTTTTACAGCGGCCTGTAGGCGGGCAAAATCTACCAAGCGGCCTCCTCTACATTATTCCTTTGCGGACATTGGTCAGTTTGGCGCGAATTCTAAGCATCGCCTTGGTATGAAGTTGTGAGACCCTCGATTCGGTAATTTCTAAAACCTGACCTATTTCTTTAAGCGTCAAATCTTCGTAGTGATAAAGTATGATAATTTTCTTTTCTTTTTCGGGGAGCTGGTTTATTACATCGTATATTATCCTTCGAATTTCATCGCGTTCGACCACAACATCCGGTTTAAGCGCCTCCGGCCCTTCGATACTGTCCTGAATGGACATTTTATCGTTCTCATCGCCGGAAAACCAAACGTCGTTTAACGACAACACCGAGGTGCTGGATATTTTAACTATAGTTTTTAGGAATTCGCCTTCATCCATTTTGAGGTAGGCGGCTACCTCGTTGTTGCTCACCGGACGGCCATGCTGGGCTTCAAGAGCGCTGATAGCGTCTTCTACTTCGCGTATTTTCTGACGTACGGAACGCGGCACCCAATCCGTTGAACGAAGCTCATCGAATATCGCTCCGCGGATTCTAACGACAGCGTAGGTTTTGAACTTGACATTTTGCGCCAAATCAAACTTCTCTATAGCATCGAGAAGTCCGAATGTCCCATAACTAACCAAATCATCGAATTCTACCGTAGACGGCATCCCGTCGTACACTTTACCGGCGACATATTTCACCAACGGAGCGTATTGCCTGATGAAAGTATCCCGAATCTTTGGGTCTTTATTTTGACGGTACTCCTGCCAAAGTTCTTCTTCTGTTTTTTCGTCCAGAAGGGATCTCCCCATAACTTATCCTTCGTCCTTTTTAAGCAAAGTTTGAATCGCCCCCGCTACTTTTTTCCCGTCAAGCTCAAAACCGGGAGCAGGCGTACCGGATCTTCGTTCCACAGACATATCAACCATCCCGTCACGCGCAAGCTTTGACAGCGAAGCCCGCGGCTCAGACCGTACTTTCTTTGGCGCGGCATCGTCAGAAACGTCCATATTCGTTCCGGCGGCGTTCATAGCCATACTGTAAACATCGTTGGAGGAAGCGTCTCCATTAACAGGCCGCGCTAAATCCCCGCTTTTACTATACTCATTATTATTATTTTGTTCTACCCCTTCTGAAGCGCTGTTTAAGCCTGCCGCAGAAATTTCCAAAGGGTCTTCATCATAAAGTATTTCACGGTCCTCACTTGGATACCCGGAAGATTCTTCTGACATCCCGCTTTTATTATTCAATGCGTCTTCGGCGCTTAGCTTTGATATGTCATCGAGTATCCCGTCATCGTTTTCGGCCCAGTCTAGGTTGTCGTCCCCTACAGAATAATCTATATTATGTCCAAGCGTTCCGTTACCCTCTCCCTTGTTCACTTCTTTGCCTTCGGGCATTAGGAATTTGTTAAAAACAAAGTATATTACGGCTGCAAGCCCGAAAAACACTCCTCCGAATATAAACGCCTTGACCAGAGAAATAAACAGAGTAGATCTTCCAGACATACCGAAAATAAGAGAAATTAAAAAGGTGCCGCCAGCCACTATACCGGCCAACACGGGGTTAAACAATTTTCATCCCTCAACTATATATTACCGGCTGACCGCTGACGCGGGGCAGGCGTGCTAGTAACACGGGCGGTTTTTTTGCTTCATTTAGAAAAAGCAAAAAACCGGGACGGCAAACCTTAAAACAGTTTTGATTCATCCTCCCAAAAGTCGTTTTACCATATTTCGCAGACCGCCGCCTTCACGCATCTCGGTTTTTTCCAAACGCCCTACGATATGCTGGATGCATTGAGCCGCCTTGCTTCTTGGAGATTCTATCATAAAAGGCAGTTGTCTGAATACGGCTTGTGAAACAGTCGCGTCATCGTATACAAAACCAAGATAATCCAGCTTGATATTCAAAAACTGCCCCGTTATAGAAATCATACGGTCCGCGACTTTTTTTGCCTCCGCTACACTATGCACCCTGTTTACCACAAGTTTAAGCCCCATTTCATGGCTTTCAATTTCTGTCGCTATTATTTTAACAATGCCGTAGGCGTCTGTAATGGCTGTTGGTTCCGGCGTTGTAATAATTATGGCATCGTCCGCCGCCGCGATAAAATCCATCACGTTGCTGGATACTCCGGCGCTGGTGTCTATGATTATGATGTCGGCTTTCGAAAGGGTATTCAGCTCATCGATAAAATTGGTGCGTTCATCTTCGGTTAAATTAGCTATCTTTGAGAAACCGGAAGCCCCCGCGACTATGCTTATACCGTACTCCGTTTCCGTAAGTATTTCACGCATGGTTTTCTGTTTACGAATCACATGGTATAGGTTCCATTTTGGAACCATTTTTAACATAACGTTTACATTGGCAAGCCCCAAATCGGCATCCATTACTATAACCTTTTTCCCCGTGCGCGCGTAGGCAAGCGCCATATTTACCGATAAGTTTGTCTTTCCAACTCCCCCTTTGCCGCTTGCTATAGTTATTATTCTTGTTTTCTTAGATTTAATGTGAGGCGGACTATCCGCATTGCTTTCCTTCGTCCTTACCAGCTCCCGCAACTGTTCGGCTTGATCTTCCATGCGATTCTCCTGAAAAATACTCTTACTAGCGATGTATCGGCATTAAAATTAGCATATTTAATAGTAAACAGTAAGTAGTCTATAAATCTTACTCATTTTGCGTTAAAAATTCAGGCTATTGGATGTAAACGGCAAAAATACTAAAGTGAATTTGAGCAAAACCGATATTCAAGTATGTTAAAGCATTTTGACCTTAAATTACAAAAAAGTCATCATTGAGGGGATGATTGAGTAAAGCCGGTTAAACCGGCGGCGAAACGCCGTCCGGATTATGTTAGCGGTATTAGCTTAGCGTTAATGCCCTGTTAAATAAAGCCGGCGGCGAAATTGCCGCCTAATATAGGAGTGAAAGTATGATAATAAACCACAATCTTAGCGCCATGTTCGCTGACAGATCGCTGAAAGTTACGCAGGGTAATTTAGACAAAAATACAGAAAAACTATCCAGCGGGCTTCGCATAAACAGAGCCGGCGACGATGCTTCCGGCCTTGCGGTATCCGAAAAATTGCGCAGTCAGATACGCGGTTTGAATCAGGCTTCAGCAAACGCTCAGAACGGTATTTCTTTTATTCAAACAACGGAAGGTTATTTGCAAGAGTCGCAGGATATTGTCCAGCGTATACGCGAACTTGCGGTACAATCCTCTAACGGCATCTACACGAGTGAAGACAGGATGCAGATACAAGTCGAAGTTTCGCAGCTCATTGATGAAGTTGATCGCATAGCAAGCCACGCCCAATTTAACGGAATGAATATGCTGACCGGACGTTTTGCGAGAGAAAACGTTGAAAATGTCGTAACGGCCTCGATGTGGTTCCACATTGGAGCGAACATGGACCAGCGCGAGCGCGTATATATCGGCACGATAACGACTAAAAGTCTTGGACTGCGTGATGTTGGTGATGATACAATTATGTCGCTGGAAACACCGGACAGCGCCAACCGCGCTCTTGGAACTTTGGACGAGGCGCTAAAAATTATCAGCAAACAACGAGCGGATTTGGGCGCGTATCAAAACAGGCTGGAACACGCGATTCGCGGCATTGATGTGGGCGCGGAAAACCTACAGGCCTCGGAATCCAGAATACGCGATACGGATATGGCGCACGAGATGATTGAGTATACAAAGAATCAGATACTAAGTCAAAGCGGAACCGCAATGCTTGCGCAGGCGAATCAAAGAGCGCAGACTGT
>JAITDS010000100.1 GCA_031282435.1 Spirochaetaceae bacterium | reverse complement strand
TCACCGGCACAAAGGCATTTTTACGGTCGCAATACGGCGCTCGGGGTATCCCGTATTTCCGCGGAAACGAAGTTTCCGAATCCGGCAGGATAACACCTCCGTTGCGCCGGCAGTCGTCTACGCTTCAAAGAATTGGGCGTACCGGATATTAGTCGCGTCATCTGTCATCGTTATTAGACAACACCGGGAACCCCGCCCTTCAAACCGGTCGTGACGGCTTCCGTCGAACTGAATCAATTCTCCGAAACACGCCCGCCGCTCCCGCCGGCTCCGGTATATCCGCCGCTCCCGTTTCCCTTTCCACAACCCTTCGGCTGTCAACCGTCGTCTCAGCGTGCCCGCGCTGATCCGTATCCCTTCCGCCTCCCTCAGTTTCTCCGCGGCAAAGGCCGGTCCAAAATCACTATACCGTTCCGTATATGCCCTGAGCGCTCTTTCCCGGATTTCCCGCGCCGTCTTTCGATTCGAGGGCTTCCCGGCATTCCCGTAAATAAGCCCGGCATCCCCCTCCCGCGCATATGCGGCATATATCCTCCGCCCTTGCCGGTAGCTTACTTTCAATTCTTGCGCCGCCGCCCGTAAACTTGTTGCAAGTATTCAGCAAGGGGGGCAATTTGCCGACCCCTCGCTACAGCCTCGCACTCCGGTCGATATGCCCGCGCCTCCCTACATTTGGTCTTACGCTACCCCCCTCTGCAGTGGCATGGCCCCCGATGGCGTCAAAGACGCCCCGCACCCATCCCGGTGTTGGTTTGGTTTCCCGATAACAAAGGTGCCGGGTAGTTACCAATAATTTCAGGACACAACCGTCTAACGAGGGGGTGTTTTCTCTGTGGTTCGCCGGGCAAAAGGATTACGCCGCTATATTGGACTTGTTCAAAAACTTCAGTTTTTGAACAAGTCTGTTAAGGTTTTAACAGCTCAAATATATGGTGGTAAGCCTGTGGTTTCCAGCAACAAATCTTGAACATACGTGATATTTGATTGAACATTGCTGTATCTGTGCAGAGAATACGAAATACATTTCTTGCATAACGGCGATCTGTCTTTCATTTCTATAAGTTCTTTAATACTTTTATCAAAAAAATTATCGGCAAGCTTGTCTTGGTTAAAATTACAGCAGTTTAAAACAGACAAATCCCAGTTTATATTCGGAAATCCGATTCTGTTGGCGCATAAGCGATCGTGTTCTTTTTCCGCGGCGGACAGCATTTCCTTCAGATCTCTGCTCATTAACGACATGGCTTTTTGCGCCCCTTCATGCAGTGGCATGTTTTCTATAAAATCCATCGCATATTTTGGAAAAAGCATTGAAAGACCCGCCGATACTCTGAAACCGTTTTCCTGTCCAAGCTTCACAATGTCTTTGTATTCCATAATGTTTTCTTTTGTAATTAGAAAGAAAATCTCAACCGCCGTGCTTGCTTTATATTTTTTTATCAGACGGGAAACTTCAAGTATATTTTTATAAAAAAGTTCCCATTTCGCTCCGGCTTGATTCATCTCATAATTTTTACTTCCAAAACCGGAACAAGTTATTTTCAAATATGGCGGATCAGATTTTATAATATCGTCCAGTTTTTCCGTTTTAATATTTAAATTTGTAGAAAGAAAACTACCCAAGCCTAAATTTGAGTTCATTTTGATAATATCCGGCAGATTTGGATGTAGCAACGGATCGCTCCAAATAAATAAATTCATCATGTGCAACATTGGTATTTCTTTTACAAGTTTATTAAGAACTTTTTCATAATCCGTAAGACTCATAAATCCACCGGTTTCAAACGGATGCAACGTATCAGAACGAGGACAGGCAAGGCAGCGTAAATTACAAAAACCGGAAATTTCTACGGAAGGTGATATGGGACACAAATCTGTTCTTTGTATAAGATTGTGTCCCTCGAAAAATCCTTCGCTATTCAGCCGCGCAAGAACTTTTCCTTTCTCTTTAGTTAAAGCTAAAACAAGATACGCGGATTCGGAGAGTTTATCGTTCTTACCCAGTACGTCGTCAGGTTGAAGTATTGGTGTACCGCTAAATCCCCCCCCCCCCCCGAAGAAAGTATAGCGGATCTGTCAAGAAAAGCCTCGACCTTATAACCGTTTCTTTTTAGCGCGTGAAATACGCCTCTGCCGTCATTGCCCGCGCCATAGATATAAATTTTTTTATTTCTGAATATATTCTCTAAATCTTCTTTTGAATAAAAATGTTCCGGCAGGCGGCATTGCGCATTGATACCATTTGAATCATCTGTCATATAATATTCTCCTTACATTGCCGGCGTGTTATTAAGAAACTTGTACACGGATTTCGCCGGTTAAACTAATTTCGAAATCCGCATAATTAATCTAATTCAAGCCGGCTTTTTATTCAAGGCATATTTTATTCGCAACGGGGTCTAATACTACGCCATTTAGGGCGGTTCGAACTGGCAACGCCAACAAAAATGTGGTAGTAGACGAGTTTGCGCCGCAAACCCCCACAGTGTTATCCGCGGGCGCGGGTATCTTCGTTCAAGCGCCGCACTAAAAAGCTTGCATAAGCAGGTTTGCCAAAGCTCTTTCCTCGCCTTTTGAAAGTTCGGACGGAAGTATTAGAGGGCTGTATCTATCCGGCGGCAACAAAAAACCTCCTTCCATAAACCGGCGAAAAGTTAACCCCCAAACTTCTTCCGTCATGTCCGCATTGACCGGATAAATATAAATCCCGTCTAAACGCCAGTTTTTCTGAGTTTCCGGCAGTTCAAACGCCTTTTTTATGGCTGCAAAACGCATCACGGAACGTTCCGGACAGGCAAGCATATCGTAAATAGAACGCGTTGCCGCGGTAAGCAACAAGGGGGACACGTATCCGCCGGACGGATAATCGTCCAAAAAAGATTTTTCGCATACAACAACCGCAGGGGCAAGCGGAAACGGTAAAACCGGTCTAAAAGCGCCGGCTTTTTCCCAATCAGGCAATGAAGAAAACGGCCTCCAAACCGGAAGTTTTTTATAATCTGGAAAAACAGACCAATCCGCATATATTTTGAACGTCTTACCCGGAAAAAGCCGTTCAAGAGCCTTATCAAAACGCCGCGCCGCCGCGGCAGGCAACGGCGCAAAAAGCCCGCGATTCGCAAGATTTTTTATGTCCCGCGCAAGGTACGCGCTCTTATGCCCCATAAGCGCCTCTCCACCGGAAAGCCAAAGGTCAACAAAACGCCGCCCGCCTCCATAAATCCTAAACGCCCTCGCCCGACTTATTTTAGGAAACATTTGCAGTAAATCCGTCATATCCCATTCAATTAGAGTCTATTTAATAAAATTGCGCAAGATATTTACGCAAACGGCTTTGCAAAGCGCAAGCTTCGTAAAATCAAAACCGCGTATTGGTTATCTGATGTAGTGTAGGAGTTCGGAGGGACAACTACCGTTTGTGTCATTTGCCGAGGCAGTCAATTGGCCCTATGTCCGCGATTAACAACTGGCAGCCGCATTTGCTTATTGAGTGGCGGTTTTTACCCGATGTTAAACCGCAATGATAATGTCCTCATGAAAACGCAATAGAAATGACCTGTTTGGTAGAATAGCGGCAGGAGGCGGAGATGGCCGGGAGACTACCAACGGGACAAAAAGAATTATTAC